>JADJPK010000030.1 GCA_016713305.1 Betaproteobacteria bacterium | reverse complement strand
TCGTGTTGACATCGCAACTAAACACGATGTTTAATTCGCCGCGTGGACAAGTCAACTCCTCTCGAACGTGCCGCCGATGCCATGGATTCCTGGGCCGGTCTCGCCCGTGCGCTCGGCCTCACTCCCATGGCGGTGCTGCACTGGCGCAAGCGCGGCGTGCCCATCGAACGGTGCGGTGACATCGAGCGCGTGACCGGCGGCGCGGTGAAGCGTCACGAGCTGCGGCCCGACATCTTCGATCCACCCCACCAGCAGCAGCCGCAGGAGGCGCAGGCATGAGGCACTACGCGCTCTACGACCATCGGTGGACCGAGATCCATCGACCTGAACCCGTCCCCGGCCTGCTGCTTGAGCTACCGCCGCACCTGGTGCACTCGGTATCGAGCAATCCGGTGATGGAGTCGTTGGATGTCACGACGATCCATGACGACGAGCGCCAGGTTTCGTATCGACCACGTTTGGGTCCGGCCCCGATACCGTTCACGGCGCCCATAGGGTCGTTCGCTCTGCGATGACGTCAGTTTTCGTCTCCTCCCCCTCCGCTCGCACTCTGGTCTCCAGCAGGCGGAGGTTTACGCGCGGCAGCAGCACGCCGCGCCTTTCTCTTTCGGCGATCGCGTCGGCGGTCGCTTCTTGGTGGTGTGTGTCCATGGCGCCATGGTGCGCTGCGGGCGTCCAGAAAAAAACGTGTGTCTAGGGAGGTCGCTCACATGTCAGCCATCGAAGATGCCGCATATAACACGGTGCACGATTACCCAGGCGGCGCCGAGGCTCTCGCCCCGCGGATGGGAAAGAGCGCGAAGGTGCTGGACTCGAAGGTCAATCGCAACGAGTTCCGGCATCACCTGACGCTGCGCGAGGCGGTGCAGATCATGGGGCTGACCGGCGATCACCGGATGGTACGGGCGATCTGCCGACACCTTGGGTACCTGGATCCGATCCGGGCCGTGGTGTACGAGGGGATTGCCGACGAGCAGCTGCTCGAGCTGGTGGCCGCGGCCACGGTGACATCGTCCGACCACGAGTTCGAGTCGTTCGACGAGCAGACCATTGAAGCGATGACGGCGCTGGCCGAGCTGCGCGATCGGCTGCGGGGCATGGTGGTGGAGGATCCCGTCAGTCTGCGCAAGGTGTGATGGTGCAGTCTCCCGCCGAACCCTCGACGTTCATCGGCGAGGACGTCGAGCTCGTCTGGCAGCACTACGGCCTGACGTCTGACGAGCGCTGGTGGGCGAATCGCGCACTGCTGCTCGATCCGCGCGACGGCACGACGTGCTACCGCGCGCTGGCGGCGGAAATTCGTGCGCAGGAGGCGACGCCGGCAGCATGACGTCTCCCGTCGAATATGCGCTGGCCTATGCCGCGATCGGATGGCCGGTGTTTCCTCTGGAGGGCAAGCGCCCTCACCCTGTTCTCGGTCCGAAGGGCGGCTTCAAGCTGGCCACGCGCGACACGAAGATCATCGAGCGCTGGTGGACGGCGCACCCGGACGCGAACATCGGTGTGCCCTGCGGCCCGACGAGCGGCTTCTGGGTGGTGGATGTGGATCCGCGCAATCACGGCGACACGGCCTGGACGACGCTGTTGGAGCAGTATCGCGTGGAGGGTTCCGGGCTTGGCGCACTCGTGCAGCAGACCGGAGGGGGCGGAACGCACTACCTCTTCGCCTGGAACGACCAGGTGCGCAAGGGCAAGCTTTCCGAGGGGATCGACGTCAAGCGCGATGGCGGCTACATCGTGGTGGAGCCGTCGGTCACTCAGCAGCGGTACGCGTTCGAGGACTGGGATTGCCTTACCGGTGAGCTGCCGCCGCTGCAGCCCGCGCCCGCCTGGCTGGTGCGCCTGGTGTCGGTGCCGGCGGAATCTCCTGCGGCGGTGGGTGGCGCGCCGGCCGGGCCGTGGAACGAGGATCTCAACAAGCTGCGTTCGGCGCTGTCGCTGTTGCCGTCGGACGAGTATCCGCAGTGGATCACGGTGGGTGCGGCGCTGTATCACGGCTCCGGCGGTGCGGCGCTGGACGAGTGGATCCGCTGGTCGAGGACCTCGAGCAAGTTCGAGGACGGGGCCTGTGAGAAGCGCTGGCAGACGTTCGCGAAAGCACCGGCGCAGCGCGCGACGCTGGCGTCGATCTACTGGATGGCCACACAGGCCGGCTGGCGATCTCCGCGCAAGCCCAAGCCTCCGGAACCGCCCCCACCGACGGACGACGGCGGCGGCTCACCTCCCGACGATGATCCGCGTCCGACGATCCGATGGGTCGACGGCCAGCTGCCGCGCGTGGTGGACGATGCCGAGAGCGCACTGATGCGCTCGGCCGAAGGCATCTATCAGCGCGGCGGGCAGCTGGTGAGGATCGTCCGGCGCGAGTCGACGAGCGTGCGCAACTTCAAGCGCGTGGCGCCGGCCGATCTGTCGCTGCGCGAGGTGGACAAGGCGTACCTGGTGGAGGCCTTCACCAGGGCGGCGGTGTGGGAGCGGTACGACAAACGCGCCGACGACTGGCGTGTGGTGAATTGCCCGGATAAGGTGGCCGAGACGTATCTGGCCCGCTCGGGCCGCTGGCGTGTTCCTCACCTGCTGGCCGCGATCACGGCCCCGACCCTCCGACCTGACGGGACGGTGCTGCAGACACCAGGGTATGACGCGAGCACCCGCACGTGGTACGACCCGTGTGGCTTTTCATATCCGCAGATTGACGAGAACCCCACGATGGACGACGCGCAGGGCGCGCTGGCTTATCTGCATCGGGCGTTCTCGACCTTCCCGTTCCAGGACGAGGTCGACAAGGCGGTCATCCTGGCAGCCGCCCTCACGGCCCTGGTGCGCAGATCCCTACCGAGTGCGCCGCTGATTGCGATCACGGCGCCGACGATGGCCAGCGGCAAGACGCTGGTGGCCGATCTGATCTCGATCATGGCTTCCGGGGTTGTCGCACCCGCCATGCAACTCCCGGAGACGGAGGAAGAGGCCAAGAAGACCGCGCTGGCGATTCTGATCGCGGGCGATCCGGTGGTGATGATCGACAACGTGGACCGGCCGCTGCAGGGCGACTGGCTGTGCACGGCGCTCACCAGCGAGACGTTCGCCGGCCGCGTGCTGGGTGTGTCTCAGATGGCTCACGTGCCGACGTGCACGATGTGGATCGCGAACGGCAACCAGCTGACGATTGCCGGCGACCTTCGAACTCGCGCTCTGTTGTCTCGACTGGACCCGAAGATGGAGCGGCCGGAGCTGCGAGAGTTCAAGCAGGACATCCGGGTGTGGTTCCAGGAACACCGCTCGAAACTCGTCGCGGCTGGACTCACGATCATGCGGGCGTTCATCGTCTCTGGTGAATCGCCGTCGAAGTACGTCACGCCCTGGGGCCGGTTCGATCACTGGTCGAACATGGTCCGGGCTCCGCTCGTGTGGTTGTCCGAGCGAGATCCGTATCTGTCGGCCGCCTCCCTGGATGCCGACGATCCCTTCCGCCTCGAGCTGCTCGCCCTGCTGCGCGCCTGGTTTGCGCGATTCGAGCAGCTGGACGTGACGGTGTCCGATGTGATGACCGCCGCCGAGGACAAGATCGACTCTCGTGCGGGTCCACTGATGGAGGCGCTACGAACGGTAGCGGGCGACCGGGGCGGCACTGTCAACGCCCGGCGCTTGGGCCATTGGCTCAAGAGGCACGCCGGGCGAATCCTCGATGCCAAGAAGTTCGAGCGCGGTGGAGACCGCAATGGCTCGGCGCTGTGGCGGGTTGAGAAGTTCAACCCCCAGTGAGGGGATTCAAGGGGTTTAGGGGTTTTAGGGGTTCTTCTCTAATCAACGCGAGAAAGTGTCAGAAGGAAGAAAAGAAAGCCTCATTGACAAAAATGAAGAGTGGCTCGGAACAAACCCCTAAAACCCCTGAACCCCTGAACGATGGCACGTGACCAGGTCTTTCTTCGGGTTCACTGGGCGATTGTCTTCGAGGATCTCAAGAAGGCAGGGCTGAGCTTGCGCCAGACCGCTGCAGAGGTGGGGGTGAGTCATGCCGCCCTGTGTCAGTCGAAGTACGGGGACATGAAGCACTCGACTGGAGAGAGGCTCATCACGCTGTGGATACAGAAGACCGGGCAGGTACGGGAGGCGCTGCCGTTGAGTGATGGACTGGACGTGGAATGTTGAGTGGTGGTCAGGATTGTTACCACTGAGACGCTATACCTTACGTGTCCATGAACGTGGACACTTCTCAATGCCGACTCGACCTCCTGCACCGTGCCCTGAGTGTGGCGTGCTGGTTCTTG
>JADJPK010000029.1 GCA_016713305.1 Betaproteobacteria bacterium | reverse complement strand
GGCCGGACGGCTGCCCGGACATGTCGCCGGCGTTGTTCCGGCGCTGCCACTGAAGTGAATCCTCGCTCCGCGCTGTTGGCATTCCCAGACGGAAGGTTGCCGTGCGGGTTCGAATCGGGATTGATTCCGGTCTGGCCTTGGCCGGTCGTCCGTCCGCAAGAACGTGGGCGATTGACCCACGGCCTGACCGCCGGTAGGCGGTTGCGTGTCGGTATTGTTCCGCTCAGCGCCGACCCGTTGTCCGTCGAAGTGACGCCCGTGGAACTGGAGCGTCCCGAAGGCATTGCGCTGTCAGACTGGCTCGAACGTCCGGTGAGCGCAGACGGATCGGATGTTCCCTGGGAGGATTGGCCCGTGGTCGACGACGTACCGGAACTGGATGTGCCGGAGTTCGACATCGTTGAACGTCCCGAAGTGCCGGACGAAGACGAGTCGCCCGACACCGACGATCCGACTGCGTGGACTGACCGGTGGCCGAACGGTTGCTCGAGGTGGGGTCAGAGGAAGTCGCGTTGTTCGACGAACCCGAACGCGTCGATGTGCCCGACTGCACGTTCGCGCCGCTGCGCTTGGCGTTGGTCGAGGAATCCGACGAAGTGCTCGAGCTGTTGTCCGCGGCGAACGCACCGCAATTGGACATTGCCGCTGAAACGAGGACTGCAAGAATTGTTCGCTTGTTCACGATGAAAGCCTCCGTTGATAAGGTTCGGTGGCCACGTGCCGGAAGCAGCGCGCGGCTTCTCCCGCAAACGGCAATCGGTGTGCCGAGAACCGCATTCCACGAGCGAGCCGGCGGTGCCGTTCTCGACCCGCGCATGGTCAGCGGAACCCGGGTACTTCCAGCGCCCGGGCCGCGCCGGAGAGGGACTGCGCGGAACGTGTATCCGCAGCCTTCGTCGCCGTGGCCATGGCCTCATCCACACGTGGCTGGACGTCGCGTACCGTCCAGTGCGATCCGCCACGAAGGTCGTCGATCTCGTCCCACTGCACCGGGACCGAGACGCCCATGCCCGGACGCGCGCGCACGGACCATGCCGCGACGGTGGTCGCGCCTTGCGTGTTGCGCAGATAGTCCACGAAGATCTTGCCGACGCGGTTGCGCGGACCGCTCTTCAGCACGAACCGGTCGGGCATCACTCGCGCGAGATGCGCCACGACCGCCTTGGCGAGGCGCTCACCGGTGCCCACTCGTGCTTCGGCGCGAACGGAACGGTCACGTGCAGACCCTTGCCGCCGCTCGTCTTCAATGTGCATTCGAGATCCAGTTCCCGCAGCAGCGTCTGCACGAGAAGGGCCCCTTCTGCATGCGCCGCCACGCCAGCCCCTTCGCCGGGATCCAGATCGAAGACGATGCGGTCGGGCCGGTCGATGCGCTTGGCCAACGCGTTCCACGCGTGGAATTCCACGACGTTCATCTGGACGCAACCTGCCAGAGCGGTGAAGCCTGGAACCTGAAGATACGGTTCGTGTTCGGGATCGAGCGCCGGGTCCAGCGTGCGGATGCCGGGAATGGACGACTCCGCCGCGTGCTTCTGGAAGAACATCGCGCGGCCGATGCCTCCCGGCGCGCGCAGGAGCGAGACGGGCCTGCCGCCGATGTCGGCGAGGAGCAGTTCCGCGGCGTGCGCGTAATAATCCGCCAGTTCCCCCTTGGTGATCCCCGTGGAGGCATCGATCACACGCTCGGCATGCGTCACTTCGATGGAGCGATGAACCGCCGTCCTGGCGATGTCCGACCCACCGCGCGCCGGGCCAGGCTCACGCGCCGCAGGGGCGTTCAGCTTCTTGGCACGCGTGTGCGCCGCGCCGCCCGTCCGCGCGGGAGAGACACGGGGTTCGTCCCCGACTTCCGATGCAGGCTTGTCCGCACGCAGACCGTGGAAGACGGCCTGTCTCACGACGCGGCTGCGCGTCCACTGAGCGAAGGACACTTCGGCGACAAGCACCGGACGCACCCAATGGCCGCGAACGCCCGCGGGGAGAGCGGCGAAGGCGATTTCGCCTGAGCCAGCCTGTCGGAGCCTCTCGCCCGCAAGTCGGTCAGCGACTTCTCGGTGAAGCCGGTCCCCACGCGCCCGGCGTACCGCAACTGTCCGGCCGGTTCTCGCAGTCCCAGCAGCAGCGAGCCCAACCCCTTTCTGGCGCCTTCCGGATCCGTGAACCCTCCGATCACGAATTCCTGGCGTTCCGTGCATTTCAACTTGAGCCACGACATCGATCGGCCCGAGACATAGGCCGCATCGGCGCGCTTGACGATCACGCCTTCGGAGCCCAGTTCGCAAGCGGAACGCAGAAGATCCACGGGAGTCCGGGCGAAGCTTTCGCTGAACCGCACCCTTCCGGGCGTCTTGCCGCTCAGCTTCTCTCCCAGCAGGCGGCGACGCTCCTCCAGAGGCATCGAACGCCGGTCCTCGCCGTCCAGGAATGGCGCGTCGAACACGTAGTAGAGAAGATCTTCCGTGCGGCCCTCGCCCAGCGCATTCTGCAGTGCCTGGAAGTCCGGTATTCCACGGCGATCCAGGCTCACGAGCTCGCCGTCGATCCAGCCCCATTCGAGCTCCAGATGGCGCACGTCCGTGGCGAGGGCCGCCAGTTTTCGCGTCCAGTCGTTGCCGTTGCGGCTCACCAGGCGCACCTTGTCGTCCTCGATGCGCGCCAGCAGTCTGTACCCGTCGAACTTGATCTCGCACAGCCAGCCCGGATCCTGCGGGGCCGACGTGGCGAGCGTCGCGAGCTGAGGGGCCAGCGTTTCCGGAAGCGGCGATCGCCGTGCCGCTCCCCGGTGGGTGCGGATCACGTTGCCCTTGGTCCGAGGCTTCGCCGCAGCGGGCTTCTCCACGGCCTGCGCATCGTTCAGCACGCTCCCGGGCCGGGCGGCCAGGACGTCGTACTCCGATTCGGGCCGCGCGGCCTCGTCCTTCTCCTTGATGAGCAGCCAGGATTCCTGCCGCTCGCCCTCGCGCGGCTTCATCCGCACGAGGGTCCATCCACCGGAGAGCTTCTCGCCCCGCAGTTCGAACTTGAGCTTGCCCTCCCGATAGCCGTCGCGGGGGGTCGCCTGCGGTATCCAGATGCCCTGGTCCGGACGATCACGTGGCTGGCTCCGTATTCGCCGGCCGGAATCTCCCCTTCGAAGGAGCCGTACTCGAGGGGATGATCCTCCACGTGAACGCTCATGCGCCGTCGGGCGGGATCCAGGCTCGGCCCTTTCGGCACGGCCCAGCTCTTCAGCGTGCCATCCAGCTCAGGCAGGGGAGTCGTAGTGCAGCCGACGGCAGCGTGCTTCTGCACGACGAAGCGCAGCGCGGTGCTGCGCCGGGACCTGGCGCCCCGCGGCTCGCGCGTGCGCGTGAAATCGCGCTTGTTGCGATAGTGTTCCAGCGGATCGGCCATGACGTGCTCCCGTCGACGGGAACGCGGAATGCCCCGCGGGATGTCCCGTCTCTCGCGCTGGAGGCATTCAGCATGCCGCGCTCCCTGTGGAAAGGCGCCATCAGTTTCGGACTCGTCCACATTCCCGTGAGCCTGCATCCGGCCTCGCGCGAACAGGGGATCGATTTCGACTGGCTCGACCGGCGCAGCATGGATCCGGTGGGCTACCAGCGCATCAACAAGCGCACGGGCAAGGTGATCGACAAGGCGCAGATCGTGCGCGGCGTGAAGGTCGAGGACGGCCGCTACGTCGTCCTCGAGGACGACGAGATCCGCGGTGCCTATCCGCACCATGCAGACCATCGAGATCGAGGCGTTCGTCGAAGCCTCGGAGATCGCGCTTCGTCTACCTCGAGAAGCCCTACTACCTGGCCCCTCTCGGCAAGAGCGAGAAGGTGTATGTGCTGCTGCGCGAGACGCTGGCGGCGACGGGCCGCATCGGCATCGCGCGCATCGTGCTGAACACGCGGCAGCATCTGGCCGGGCTCATCGCATCCGGCCCGGCCCTGATCCTGAACACCCTGCGCTGGGCGGGCGAGGTCCTGCCCGCGGACGACCTTTCGTTGCCCGCGGCGGGGGCGCACGGCGCGAAGCTGACAGAGACGGAGAAGAAGATGGCCGCGCAGCTCGTGAACGACATGTCGGCGCCGTGGGATCCCGCGCGCAGTACTCGGACACCTTCCGCGATGCGGTCATGGCGTTGGTGGAAGGCGATCCGAAGCCGGAGACACCGGCACGTTCGCACCATCGGATCCGAGGAGGCCGCTCCCCAGCAGCAATGTCGTGGATCTCACCGAACTCCTGGGGCGCAGTCTCGCCAAGGGCGGACAGGAAGGCCGCGGCAAACCCGCACCGCGCCGGACTGCGCATGCGGGCACCCGGAAGCGGCGCGCGTGACAGACCTGACCGGCGAGTCCGAGACGGGGACAGGTTTCCGCATCGAGACCGACGGTCTGGGCGAAGTTGCGGTGCCCCTCGATGCGCTGCACGGACCCGAGACGCAGCGCGCCCTGGAGAACTTCTCCTTGAGCGGGGACACCATGCCTCCGCGGCTCGTGCGCACCCTGCTGGAGATGAAGGCTGTCGCGGCGTCGGTGAACGCTAAACTCGATCAGCTCGATCCCGACACTGCCTCGGCCATCGGAGCGTCATGCCGCGAACTGCTTGGCGACCCGCGTTTCATGCGGCATTTTCCGGTGGATGTCTTCCAGACGGGATCGGGCACCAGCACCCACATGAACGTGAACGAGGTGCTGGCCCGGCTCGCGTCGCGGACACTGGGACGGACCGTGGATGCACACGACCACGTGAACCGCGGGCAGAGTTCCAATGACGTGATGCCCACCGCGATCCAGGCGTCGGTCGCCCTTTCCGTGACTCAAGATCTGCTCCGGCGCTTCGGCATCTGGGTGACTGCATCAGGGAGAAGGGCCGGAGCCTCACGGGCGCCGTGAAGCTCGGCCGCACGCATCTCATGGATGCCATGCCGGTGCGCTTCGACCAGGTGCTCTCCGGCTGGGCCTGCCAGGTGGACGTGGACGCCGAGCGCATCGAGCGCTGCCGCGACGATCTTCTGCATGTCCCCATCGGCGGAACCGCCGTGGGCACGGGGGTCAACGCGCATCCCTCGTTCGCCGCGGAATTTGCGAGGCGTTCAGCCGCGCGACCGGCCTGGAGTTCCGCGTGGGCGCCAGCGCGTTCGCATTGATGGGGCGGGCGACGCCGCCGTGGCGATGTCGGGACAGCTTCGTACCGCCGCCGTGACCCTCACCAAGATCGCCAACGACCTGAGGTGGATGAGTTCCGGCCGATCGGAGGGCTCGACGAGATCGAACTCGACGCGCTCCAACCCGGCTCCTCCATCATGCCCGGCAAGGTGAATCCGGTCATTCCCGAAGCCGTCGCGATGGTGTGCGCGCAGGTCGCGGGCAACGATCTCGCCGTCGCCCTGGCGGGACAGTCCGGCAACTTCGAGCTGAACGTGATGCTTCCTCTCATCGCACGCAATCTGCTCCAGAGCGTGGAGCTGCTTGCGGCCGCGTCGAACGCGCTGGCCGACAAGGCGATCCGCGGTCTGCGGGTACGCGAACACCGGTTGCGGGATCTGGCGTCCCGCAGTCCCATGCTGGCGACCGCCCTGACGCCGCTGGTGGGTCATCGCGCGGCGGCCGCCATCGCCCGCCAGTCGTGGGAACAGCAACGACCGGTGATCGACGTGGCGGCGGAACTCACGGCCCTGCCACGAGCCCAGCTCGAACGCATGCTCGATGCGCTGCAGCTGACCCAGACCAGGGATGTCTTCGCCCCTGCGGGCAGATTGCTCCAGCCGTCGGGAGACCCAGGGAGGGAGAGCGGATGAGCGCGACGCCGCCGTTGCCCCGGCATGACGAAGCACGATTCCTGTCTCGGGTGCTCACCGTGGCGGGCGTGTTCATCGCCGTGGCCACGGTGTGGACGCTCCGCAATCTGCTGCTGTTGCTGTTCGGGGCTGCGGTGCTCGCCACGGCCC
>JADJPK010000028.1 GCA_016713305.1 Betaproteobacteria bacterium | reverse complement strand
CCATGAGCGGCGTGCGCATGGACAACATTTGCGACACCACGCGCTGGGGCGTGATCGCGACCAACTTCTGCAAGAACATCCTCCTGGAAAACTGCACGGTCTCGCGCATGGACACGCACCAGGGCGTGGCCGGGACCTACACGTTGCGCGGCTGCACGCTCGGCCACGCCGGGCTCAACGCCATAGGCCGCGGCACGTTGACGGTCGAGAACTGCACGATCAACGGCCGCGCCTTCATCAACCTGCGCACCGACTACGGCAGCACCTGGGAAGGCACAATCGTGATCCGCGACTGCACATGGCAACCCGCGTGCGGCACGGCGGTGCAGCCGTACCTGATCGGCGTAAGCAACGACGGCCAGCACGACTTTGGTTATCCCTGCTTCATGCCGCAGACCATCATCATCGACGGCCTGACCATCGACGACCACCAAGCTATCCCCGAAGGCTACGCCGGCCCCTACCTCTTCAACGACCCGGACGGCAACACGCCGGCCACCGCGGCCCGCCCCTTCCCGTATCGGCTGACCGAACACGTCACGATCCGCCGCGTGACGACGGCCAGCGGCCTGAAGCTCCGCACCTCGCCCGACGACGCCGTTGCCGCCCACGTACGGGTGGTCGGTCTGTGACCTCCGTGATACGCCGCGTGGCGATCAGTCGCGCGGCGCGAGGTGCACCGGACTGCTGCCGCGAAACAGGGCGCGGCCGGTCAACGCGGCCACCACGGCTCGCTGCACGGCCGGCACGGGCGAGTAGGCGTTGATCACCACCGGACAACCTTCGATCTCCCGCACGTGCCAGGGATGGCCGAGCGAGATGAATACCGACGGCAGCTCGGGCCAGGTGCGCACCATGCTGAGGCGGAGGCCGTCGAGCAGCTGATCCCACGGGACACCGAGCGTGCGCTTTCCCGCCGCCGCTTCCTCCGCCACGACCCACACCGCGACGTCGAAGAGCTCCCGGCGCACGTCCGATTCCTCACGCAGGCGGGTGACGGCAAAACCCGCTTCGCGCAGCAGCGTCTCGAACTGCAAGGGCGGCAGAGAGCCGTACCAAGTGCGACGGTTCTCCTGCTGGACGAGGAGCAGCCGCGGCTGGAGGCGCGGATGCAACGGCAGCAGTCCCGCCTGATCACGCACCAACGTGATCGCCCCACGCGCTGTCTCCTCGGCCCAGCGGGCATGGCGCCGCAGCACGGCCGGCCGGAGCGGCTGAGGCGGGCGTGTTTTCCGATGCAGGCCGAGAGCCGCCTTCATCGCGAGGACGCGCGCCACCGCCTCGTCGACGCGCGTGCGCGTGAGACGTCCGTCCGACACGGCGCGCAGCAGGTAGTCGAGGTCCAGCTCGGGATCGGTGGGAAAGAGCAGCATGTCGCAGCCGTGGGCGATCACCTGCGGCACGAGTTCCTCGCGCGGGGCGTGCACGGTGAGTCCGGCCATGAGGCTCGCATCGCAAATGATCACGCCGTTGAATCCCAGCGTGCGGCGCAGGAGCCCGAGATTGAGCGCGCGTGAGAGGCTCGCGGGTTTCCGGGCGGCGCCCGGCCAGGCGGGCAGCGCGATGTGTCCACTCATCACCGACAGCACACCGGCGCGGATCGCCGCGCGGAACGTGCTGCCGTATGTCTTTTTCCACGACGCCAGCGGCAGGGGGTTGATCGACGTGGTGTGGTGCTGGTCCAGGTCGCCAGCGCCGTCGCCCGGCCAGTGTTTCGCGCAGGCGGCGAGCCCGTGGCGCTGCGCCACCTCGACGTAACGCTGCACGCACCGCGCCACGTGGCGGGGGTCGTCGCCAAACGAACGCGTGCTCACGACGGCGTTGTGCCGGTGGAGGTCGAGATCGGCGACGGGCGAGAACGACCAGTTGAATCCGGCAGCCTGGCCTTCGATCGCCGCGATCGCCGCCAAGCGTTCGACCGCTCGGCAGCCCGGCGGCGGACGCCGCGAGCGGATTAGGAAAGGCCGTGCGCTTCCGCCCCGCCGATCGCGTGGAGTTCGCCGAACTCGAGGTCGCCGCACAGCAGCGGCGGCACGGCACACGCGGCGCGCAGCCGCGCGGCCTCGTCGCGCATCACCGCCGTGGGACGATGGAGCAGGCGAAACACGCCGCCGACACCGAGGGCCGCGAACCGGTCGAGATTGGCGTGGCTCGTATCGAGAGCCAGGGGCACGACGAGCTGCGCGAGGCGTTCGCGCGGCGACAGCCGTACTGAGCGTCTCGCGCACCCACGCGAGATCCGCGGTGCCGAGCCGGAACGGTGCACGCTGGAGGTGGCGGAAGTTCATGCGCCGCGCAGCGGACTGGTGGCAGGCAGGTGCCGTTGCAGCAGGTGATAAGCGAGGCCGGTGTCGGCCGCGGCATAGGCGCTCTCTCCCAGGCTCGGCACGGGCGCGCCCTCGTGAAGGCGGCGCCACTCTGTCGGCGTCCTGCCGTATTGGCGACGGAAGGCCTGAAGGTAACTCTTCACGTTGGGGAAGCCGCAGGCCAGGGCGAGCTCGAGCACCGTGGTGTGCCCGTTCGCGAGATACGGCAGCGACTGCCGGGCTCGCACCTGAGCCAGGTAATCCGCGAAGGTCGTGCCAAGGCGTTCCTTGAACAGCCGCGCGAGATAGCTCACGGACACGTCCTCGACCTGCGCGATGCCCGCACTCGTCAGCGGTTCGGCGCTGTGCGCCTCGAGATGCGCGACGATGCGCTCGAGGCGCTGGCCGAGAGCTCGTCGGACTCGTCCTTCGCCAGCGGCGGTGGAGGTGGGCCGAGCTTGGAGGGCACATCGCGCACCATGTGGCCGAGCAGGCGCAGGACCGAGGCTTCGGCCATCAGGCGATATCCCGGCCGGCGCAGCCGCAGCTCCCAGAGAATCTCCGCCAGCAGCGTGCGAATCGTCTGCACCCGCGGATCGGTCGGGCTGCGCCGCACGAATTCGTTGAGCGCGAACTGGCGGCGCATGAAGTCGGGATCGAGCCGCGCGGCAAATGCGGCATCGGTCTGCAAAACCGCGAGGAGGTTTGTCCCCGATGACCAGCGCGTGAGGTGCAGCTCGTGGGGATGCACGAAGAACAGGTCGTCGGGTCCGAGCCGCGTCTCGTCCGGCGGCCGTGTGCTGACGACCTGGCCCTGCAGGCAGAGGAGAAACTCGCAGTCACGGTGATGGTGGCTCGCGCAGTCGCGCACGCTGTGCACGAACGCACGCAGCGGCAGGTTTTCCAGATGCTCGATACGCTCGATGGGGCTGTCCAGACGCCGGGATCGCACGAGGAGAGTGCGGGCCGCCTTGCGCGGAAACCGGGAGGATATTCTCCGTCGCTCCCCGCCCGGCGTCACGGCTGCATTCGCGCGATCGAGCATCGTCTGCAGCCCCTCCTCGGTGATCGCGCCCCGGCTCGCCGCCACGAGCTTCCAGGCCTGCATCTCCTGGATGAAGACCGTGATCATGGCGCGCGACTTTTCCTTCGCCTCGATCTCCTCTGGCGTGCCGGTGAGTTCGCCCGCGAGACCGATGCCGGCGAGCGCGGTGTGGAGGATCTCGTCGAACACGACCTTGCCGCCCGGCGTCTCCTGAAAGCTCTTGAGCAGCGAATCCCGCGTGAGTTTCGGATAGACCACGTGGCGCGCCGTGACGTCGAGCGCAACGTGGAGCGGCAGGTCCCGCGATGAGCCGCCGACGTGCACCTCGAACGTGCCGGACTGCACCGCCCAATCGTGGATGCGCACGTCCCAGTACGCGAAATCCCGCCGCGTGAGGGTGAGCGTGACCGTCTTTTCCTCGCCGGGCGCGAGGGCGACCTTGGCAAAACCGCGCAACTGCCGCGTCGGCTGGTACACGCGGCGCGCGTTCGTGGAGGTAGAGCTGAACGACTTCCCGCCCGGCGCGGCGGCCGGTGTTCTTGACCGTGACGTGCACTCGGGCGCCGTCCTCGTCGTCGATCGAGGTCCGGTCGGCCCGGATCCCGGTGTAGGCAAGGTCGTGTAGCTGAGCCCGTGGCCGAACGGGAAGAGCGGCTCGAGGCGTCGCGTGTCGAACCAGCGATAGCCGACGAAAACGCCCTCGCCGTAGCGGGCTTCCCCATCGAGGCCGGGAAGGTCAGGGAACGTCGGGGTGTCCTCGATACGGCGCGGGAGGTCTCCGAGAGCTTGCCCGAAGGGTTCACGACGCCGGTGAGCACGTCGGCGAGCGCGCCGCCGCCGGCCTGCCCGCCGAGCCAACCCTCGACGATCGCGGGCACTTGGTCCGCCCATGGCAGGCGCACCGCGGAGCCGTTCATCAGCACCGACACACCGCGGCTGCGCCGCGGCGACCGCGTCGATCAGCTGGTTGTGCCCGCCGGGCAGGTCGATGTTCGTGCGGTCGTAACCCTCCGGACTCGACCGCGTCCGGCAGGCCCGCCGCGACGATCACGACATCCGCGGCTTGCGCCGTCTTCACCGCCTCGTCGACAAGCGCGTCCGACGTCGCACCATCGGCGGATAGCCCGCCCGCGAAGGACAACACGGCCTTGGGACCGGCGAGTTCCGCCGAGTTCGGTCCAGAGCGTGTCGATCCGGGTCGGCCGCACCTGCGAACTGCCCGCGCCCTGAAAGCGTGGCTTCTGCGCGAACGCGCCGATGACCGCGACGCGAACGGGCGCCTGCAGATCGAGCGGGAGCAGGCCGCCGTCGTTTTTCAGCAGCACGATGCTCTCGCCGCCGACGCGGCGCGCCAGGCATGGTGCGCGGCGGGGTCGAAGTGGCGCCGGGGCGGCGGGCCTCGTGGGCGCGCAGCGTCACCGCCAGCGTCTGGGTGACGAGTTCATCCAGGCGCGCTTCCTCTGGGCTGTCCGGCGCGCACCGCCGCGACGATCTCGGCGTCGGTGCGCCCCATCGAACCCGGCATCTCGAGGTTGAGGCCGGCCCGCACGCTCTTCACCCGTTCGCTCACCGCGCCCCAGTCGGAGACCACGAGTCCCTGGAAACCCACTCCTTGCGCAGGATCTGGTCGAGCAGCGGGCGTAATGCGACACGGGCGTGCCGTTGAGCTGGTTGTAGGCGCACATCACCGTCCACGGCGAGGCCTCGCGGATGGCGATCTCGAAGGCCCGCAGATACACCTCACGCAGCGTGCGCTCGTCCACGATCGAGTCGCTGAGCATGCGCTCGTGCTCCTGGTTGTTGACGGCAAAATGCTTCAACGAGGTGCCGACGCCGCGGCTTTGCACGCCGTCGATCAGGGCGGCTGCCACGCGTCCGGAGAGCTGCGGGTCCTCGGCGAAGTATTCGAAGTTTCGCCCGCCGAGCGGCGAGCGCTTCATGTTCACGCCGGGCCCGAGCAGGATCTGCACGTCGTTGGCCTGGCACTCGTCGCCGAGGGCTTCGCCGACTGGGCGCACGGCTCAGGGTTCCGACGCGCAAGCCCCGGCGACGTCGGAAAACACGTCGCCGGCACGCTGTCCGAGAGGGCGGCGCCGGAGGCCTTGCGCAGGCCGTGCGGGCCGTCGGTCATCATGATCGAGGGCACGCCGAGGCGCTCGATCGGCTTGGTGGTCCAGAAGTCGCGACCGGAGGCCAGCGAGGCCTTTTCCTCGAGGGTCATCTGCGCGACGAGGGCGCGGGCTTGGGCGGGTGGTGTCGGTGTTCGGCGGCAGTGGCACGGGGATACCGATGGCCGACACGAGCGTGACAAAGGTAAAGGCGAAGCGAATGGGAAGCGGACATGGTTCGAAAGGCAGGAAGTGCTGCATGGATCGGCCGTCCATCACCCGGGGATCGGGAGACGGACCGGCCGGGAGTGGTGAGGCGCGGGTCCCGTCGATCACGGGCGACCGGCCAGCTGGTCGAGGAACTGGTAGCGCGCCTCGGTCGTGGAGGGCGCCGCCCGCGACTGCACGTCGATCGTCATCACGGCCGGAGCTGCATCACCGGCGCCGGCGGCGGGCCACTCGGGCACGCCGGGGCCGTTGGGGTTGCCCGTCTTGATGAACGGGGCGAAGGCCGCCTGCATCGTCGCGGACACCTGGTGATCCTCGTCCGCCCACGGTGTGCCGGTGATGAGGTCGAGATTGCCCAGGCAGTAGGGAATCTCACAGGCGTGCGGGGCGCCGATCGGCGTGTACGCAGGCATGGCCGGAGTGCCACGGCGCGCCGGCGCGGGCGCGGCCTGCGGCGGGATGCGCGCATACAGGTAGCGGTAGGTCGGCTGGCCGCCGTGGCGGCGGTGCATGTCGAACCACTTCCAGGTGCTGTGGGC
>JADJPK010000027.1 GCA_016713305.1 Betaproteobacteria bacterium | reverse complement strand
CCGGACGGCGACGGTCGGCGCCTGGCTGGCACGATGCCCTGCTGTGCCTGGGGTCGGCGCCGGACGGCTTTTCACGCCGCCGCTGGGCTCGCGCACGATCGTCCGCGGCACGGCCGGGCGCCTGGCAGCGGGGACCTGCCCCTGCCCGCTGCCCTGGGCTGGGGCTACGATTTTTCCCTGGCAGAGCAAGGCGTTCCTGCAGCCGGCCTTCTTTCCCACGGTCGTGGCCACGAGCTTCGCGGTGGACGCGCTGGAGGGATGCGCGACCGGCTGGCAGCAGACGTCGGTGGCCGCCGGGCGCTTCGTGGCCCGCCATCTCCACCGGCACCAGGATGCGGACGGCATCTGCTTCAACTACTCGCCCGGAGACCGCACGCGGGTCTCAACGCCTCGCTGTTCGGGGCCCGCCTGCTGGCTCAGGCCGCTCCGCACGTCGATGCGGACGAGGCGGACGCCTGGCGCCACGACGCGGGCCGCGGCGTGGCCTGGGTGATGGCCCGGCAGGCCGCAGACGGATCCTGGATCTACGGCGACGCCGGCCGCACAGCAGTGGATCGACAACCTGCACACGGGCTTCAACCTGGAAACCGTCCGCCGCACGGCGCCCTGCTGGGCACCGATCGCTGGGATGAGCGCCTGGCGGCCGGCCAGCCAACCTATCGGCGGCACCTGTTCGAGGACGACGCCGCCGCGTTACTACAGCACCACGCGGTGGCCGCTGGACCCGCACAGCTTCGCCGCAGGGGCCCTCACGTTCCTGCGGCTGCGCCGGTTCGACGACGATGCGGTCGGAGTGTTCGCCGGCCGCATCCTGGCGCGCGGGGTCGCGGGCTGTGGGACGAGCGGCGCGGCAGGTTCCGTTTCAGAAGCACGCCGGGCATGCGCAGGGATCATCCACATGCGGTGGTCAGGAGCGTGGATGTTACTGGCGATTTGTGCCTACCTGGCGGCGAGCCGCGCGGAAATCGCGCCGAGCGCGCGCTGGTGGTCGACAGTTGACAGCGGCGGATTGCCGCACTAGGTATCGAGAAGAACGACGATCGCCACACGACCGAGGGACTCGCCGTGCCCAAAGAAGATCTTCCTCATTGCCGCCGCCCGTCCCAACTTCATGAAGTTGGCCCCCTTGTGGCGCGCGATGGCCGCCCGTCGGACGGGCTTCAGCCGCTGCTGATCCACACCCGTACTACGACCACAACATGTCGGACGTGTTTTTCGAAGACCTGGGCCTGCCGGTACCCCCTGTCCACCTGGGCGTCGGCGGGAGGCAGCCACGCCCAGCAGACGGCCGGCGTGATGGTCAAGTTCGAGGAGTTGTGCCTTCAGGGCGCGGACATGGTCGTCGTGGTCGGCGACGTCAACGCCACCATGGCCACCTCCATCACTGCCGCCAAACTGCACATCCCGGTGGCCCACGTGGAAACCGGCCTGCGCAGCCGCGACATGACGATGCCCGAGGAAGTCAATCGCCTGCTGACCGACGCCATCGCCGACCTGCTGTTCACCCCCAGCCGGGACGCCGACGACAACCTGCTGGCGGAGGGCGTGGCCCCCGAGGCGGATCAAGCTGGTGGGCAACATCATGACGATACAGCCTGAGTGCGCTCGGTGGAAAAAGCGCGCCGCCTGGACACGTGCGCGCGGTTCGGCCCGACCGCAGGCCGTTTCGGGAGTCATGACGCTGCACCGCCCGGCCAACGTGGACGACCCCGACACGCTGGCGCATCCTGGATGTCCTGGTGGGCATGGACATCCCCCTCGTGTTCCCGGTCCATCCCGTACCCGCGCCGTCATGTCCCAGCTTGATCTGGGTGCAAAAGTGCGGCCTGACAGGATCATTGATCATCCTGGCTGATCCGATGGGCTACTACGAGTTCATGAACCTGGTGGTTCACGCCCAGCTGATCATCACGATTCGGGCGGCCTGCAGGAGGAAGCGAACATGGCTGGGGCATTCCCTGCCTCACGTTGCGCCCCAACACCGAACGCCCTGTCACGATCAGCGAGGGGACGAATGAGCTGGCGACGGTCGACTCGCTGGCTGAGCAAACGGCGATGATCCTGGCGGGCGACTGGAAGAAGGGCGTGTCCCCGAGCTGTGGGACAGCGCCACCGCTCCGCGTATCGTGGACGCGATCGAGCAGTTCCTGGCCCACCGCTGGCGATTGACCGCGCCAACAATGGCGTTGCAGATGAAGGCTATCAGCGCGTTCGGGTCCGGTCGCGACACCGCGCCTTGCCGGCGGACCACCACCAGTTTTGTCGGAACCTCGTCCGCCCTGGCAAGCAGGGCCAGCCGACCGCTGGCTGCCAGCGCCTCGTCGACCATTCCCTCGCGCCCCCGGAAGAAGCTGTACGAGGGGATTCCCATGATCGCCGCTTCGCGCGTCATGGTACCGCCGCCGCTGATCACCATGTCGGTGGAGGCAACCAAGCTGGGACCATCATAGACCTTGCGGGGGATGATGACCTCGCGCACGCCTGCGAGCTTCGGCAGGTCCCGCTGGTCGTCCGTGCGCGGCAGATAGACCAGTTGCACGTCACCGGCGCCTGCCAACTTGTGCAGGATCGCCTGCAGCAGGATCTCCGCCTCGGGGTTGTGGTAGTGGGCAGTTGTGGCTGGCGGCCGCAACAACACCTTTACCGCTTCCGGCCGCAGGCCCAGGTCGGCAGCGATCGTGTTGTCCAGTTCCCCCTGGGCAAGGTAGAGTTCCTCCTTGAAGCCAGGGTGGCCGACGACTTTCGAGGTCGCGATGCCTGCCTCGGCGCAGCGGCCATTCGTGATCGAGGCCGGCAACAGGATGGAACGACAGCACAGGTTGAACAGCCGGGCGTTGACCCATTCGTAGTCGTACATGGTCACGGTCGGGATGCCCAGCAACACCGACGCGATGGGCAAAGCCCGCGAACCATGACCGAAACTCACCTGCGTCCCGCGTCGCCGCATCGTCCGCGCCAACTCCCAGGCGCGACCAAGGGTGCCCTTGACCTTGCCGCTCATGCCACGACCGTATTCGCCCCCCACTCGCAAATATGTAAATCCGTACATATCAAGCAGTTGACAGGTGCTGGTGCGGTCTCGCGCCGTGAAGACCACATCGTGGCCGCGTCTGGTCAGCTCGGCCGCGAGCGGGCGCATGATGAGGACATGGGGACCGTTGTCGGCGTCGAACCAGATTCGCATTGGGCCTCCCGGTCGAGCAGGTGGCGGCGAAGATAGGCTTCCGGCAATGTGGCGTCAATCGAGGCCCGATTCGACGCCGCACCGCCTCCGGCATTGCCGGAGTCCGGCAACGGCGCCGAACGGCCCGGATCGGCATCTCGGCTTTGACGCCCTTCAAGGCGGCGCGTATCATGCCGATAGCCTGTCCTGAAGACCTTGCATCGGCACCGACAAGCACCCCGAATGGACGCCGGATGACCCGACCTGGCGACGGCGCCGAATCGCCCAATCCCGGAAGTGTCGCATCCTCATGAGCCTCATGAAGTCGGTCTACAACGCATCGCCTCGTGCACTCAGGTCTTTGTACACGAACGCCTATGGGCTGAGAAATCGTGCCCGGTATCGCCGCTGGGACCAGCTCCTGCGCGGGATCGCGTACACGGAAACGCTGGCCCGGAGCGACCAGATCGCTCTGGTGGACGACAAATTGAAGCTGATGATCCGCCACGCTATCGCCAACGTGCCGTTCTACGCGCAGTATCAGCGCCTGGAAGCGGACCTGAAGCACCGTAGCGCCTATGAAGTGCTCAAGGAACTGCCCATCACGAACAAGGAGATCATCAATCGCGATCCCGCGGCCTCCTGGCCCGCGGCCGGGGCGATTGCGTGATCTCCCGGACCTCGGGGACCACGGGGACGCGCCCTTTCTGATCCACATGGACAAGCCGTCGTTCCTGCTGGGAGATGCGCTATGGTGGCGACGCACCTTGTGGGCCGACTACAAACCCGGCGATTGGATCGCCAGGCTTGTCGGTGATCCCGTCGTCCCCTTGGAGGAGATGAACCCAGCCAGGCCGTGGATGATCTCGTACCCGGACCGGCGAATCTATCTGTCGACCTTCCACCTGAATGCGGACACCGCGCGCAGCATGGGAGAACTGCTGCGTCGGCGGCGACCCGCCTACCTGATGGGCTATCCTTCGTCCCTCGAGATCTTTTCCAGCTACCTTCAGGAGTCCGAGTTCCGAATGGACTGGGACCTGCGCCACATCCTGTTCTCCAGCGAGCCCATGCACGCCCATCAGGAACGGATCATAGGCGCAGTCTTCGGGGCGAAGATCCGCGGGCTCTACGGCTCCGGCGAGAAGGTGATCTCCGCCGCGCAATGCGCGTTCGGTCGGTACCATCTCTCGCTCGTGGACGGCTTCCTCGAAGGACAGTTCGGCATCATGAATGAGGTCAAGCCCGCAGCCGTCACGACGCTCTCCAATTTCGCCATGCCGATGATCCGCTACCAGATCGGGGACGTGATCGAATCACAGCCTTCGCTGGCGTGCGAATGCGGCCGAACGCTGCCCGTGATCTCGCCCGTCATCACCAAGCACGAAGGTTGGATCAGCACTGCTTCCGGGCGGCGCATCTCTCCCAGCGCGGTGGTCTGGGCGTTCATCCACCAGGACATCAAGGACATACGGAACGGTCAGGTGGTCCAGGAGAACGAACACCTCGTGCGGGTGTACCTGAACGCAGACGAGGAGACGTTCCTCAAGTACCGCGACGTGCTTTGGCGTTCCATGCGCAAGGTCTTCTTCGAGGAACTGGACGTCGAGATCGCGCGCACGGACCAGATCCAGGTGACTCAAGCGGGCAAGTCCAGGTTCATCTTCAGCAAGATCCGGCAACCGATTTGAGCCGGACTGCCGATCGGTGGGATGGGACGCCACGCACGTTCGCAATTGAGCCACGGGAGCAGGGAGCGGATGGCCAGGAAGATCCTCTTCGTAGGACCGACAACGGGCGGCGGCGTCGCGACGATCAACAACGAAGTCGCAGCGGTCTTCCGTCAGGCAGGGTACCGGTGTCTGACCGTCGACGCGCAGAACCTCATGAAGCGGCTTCCGGCCCCGATCGCTATATTTTGGCGTACCTGCAGGCAATCGCCTTGATCGCCGTTCACCGCCCGGATGCCATGTACATGCAGATCGCACAGACCGGCTATCTGCACCAGAGCCTGTTCTTCGTGTGGGCCAAGCTGTTGCGCTGCCGCACGGTAGCCCATTTCCACGCGAATGCGAACCTCCAGGAGGCTGTCACGCCGCGGCACTTCAGGCAGATACTCGCCTCGGAGCGGTTCATCGACAAGATGATCCTGTTGACGGAGCCGTGCCGCCGCAGCCTGGTCGCAAACGGCTGGCGGAAGGACACGTACGTCATCCCGAATTTCATCGATGCTTCGGAACTGCCTGCTGTGTTGCCGCCCCTCAGCGCCCGGAAGCAGATCCTCTACCTCGGCCGGATGGACCGACTGAAGGGCATCTTCGAGGTGATTGCGGTAGCGCGCCTGCTTCCGGGCGAGAACTTCGTGTTCGTTGGCAGCTTCGCCGACGAGTCGTTGGAGCGCGAGTTCATCTCGGAGCTTGAAACGACGCCTAACGCGCGCTGGTTGGGCTCGATGTGGGGGCGTGCGAAGTACGATATCATCGCCCAATCGCGGTTCCTGCTGTTGCCCACGCGCCGGGACGAGTTCCCCATGATCCTGATCGAGGCGACGATTCTCGGCTGCATACCGCTCACGAGCGTCGTCGGCTCGGTCGGCGAGATCATCCGGGATGGATTCAATGGCGTGTATATCCAGGCCGATGACATCGATGGCATGGCGGCAAAGATCCGGGAGTTGCAGGCCCGCCACGACCTGCAGGACATGGCAACCAACGGCGTCCGCTTCGCCCGAGACAACTTCACGAAAGACGTCGTCCGCGACGCCCTGCTCGCAATCGTGGGGGACGGCCGGGGCGCGCCGCGCTTCTAGCTCCTGCCGGCGACGGATCGCAGTGCGTCTTCGTAGCGCCGCACCATATCGTGAAGCTCGAAGCGCTTGACAACCACCTCGCGGGCGTTCGCGCCCTGGCGGCGTCGCTCGGCGGGATCAGCGAACTTCTTCAGGCACGCCGCCAGCGCCCCGATATCCCCTGCCTCGTAGACGTAGCCGTTGTGGCCGTCGGTCACCTGTTCGTCCGCGCCGCCGATTCGTGACATGACCATTGGCCGCTCCAGCGCCATTGCCTCCAGCGCCGATATCGAAAAGGTCTCGACCGCATGCGATACGATGGCCATCACGTCGCACGCGGCCACCCAGGGTCGCACATCGGCCTGGAAGCCGACGACGAACGCCTGTTCCTGCAGGCCGAGCTCCGCAATACGTCGCTCGATGCGCGGCCGTTCCGGGCCGTCTCCGATCACGAGGCACCGCGCCGGCACGCCATCGCGCTTCAGGAGTGCGACCGCCTCCAAGAGGTCTCCATGCGCCTTCTCGGGCCTCAGCCCGGCGCAGATGCCGATCATGAGATCGGTGTCGACAGCGTCGAACCGGTTGCGCGCTTCGCGCGCGGCATCTCTCACCACGGCAACCGAGAAGCGATCGACGTCCACCCCGTTGTAGATGAAGGAGTCCGCACGCGCCCGCAGTCCCCTTCGGCGCCAATGGCGGCGCTGGTTCTGGCAGACATAGATCAATTCGTCGCACTGCCGGAACAGCAACCAATAGAAGGCCATCTGGAAGCGAAGCCGCCAGCTTCCGAGAAGCGTCGTGTGAAACGCCATCACGAGCCTCGGTCGCCTCTTCGAGCGCGCCCGCGCCAGCACTCCATACAGCATGGAATACAGGTTCGTGCAGTAGACCACCTCGACGCCCTCACGGTCGATGTGCCCTGCCAACCGTCGAACAACCTGGAGGTCCAGCTTCTGGCGCACTCCGCAGGAGATCGTGGATTCAAGGTATTCAGCCGCGATCTCGCCCCGCAGCGCATCGCCGGAATGCAGGTATGCGAGCGCGCGCGGGAACTCGTCGGCATCAAGGTGATTGACCAGGGACACCACGTGCCGCTCCGCGCCGCCCGGATTCAGCGAGTTCACGATGAAGAGGATCTTGGCCATGGTATCCGCGCTCCGACGACGGTGCCGAACACTGGGCCTCCGTCGGCTTGTCGCAATCCGTGAAGCAACTGGCTGCTCACGTGCCGTGATCGCGGCTGTTCGGCGCCCGGGCCTGTGACGAGAGTCGCAGGCCCCGGCAGCACGTCGAACTGCCCGGCAGCGATCCAGCGGTATGCGAACATGGTCACGGACTCGATGTCCAGCAACCAGCATGTTCGCCGGAGCATCGGCGAGCGACGACTCCTGCTTGTAGGTCCCGCTCGCTCATGCCGTCTTGTCAGCGGCGCCCTGTTCCCGCCCCCGCGGGCGATGCAGGCATGAATGCCCCCCGTCAGAGCTTCCACCGGAGCCCTGCCGCCCATGGCTCATTGAAGTTGCTTATTTTTCAATCTGTTACACAGCGCTCGCCGGTCATAGACTGTGTTTGGGCCCCTCCAGCAGGGTGGATGGGAGGCCTGGCTGCGTCCCGCGAGCGCACAATAGGTCATATATATTTTGATTTCATGACGTTTCTCGATTGCCGGATGCCCCCCGAATGTGGTAACCTGTTGAAGATGCGACATCTGGCTTGCTGCGAGATCCTCACCGATCGGAGGCTGGTGCATGCGTGTGGCCATGCTGGGCAATTTCCCGCTCGATCCGGAGAAGATACCGGGGGGTGTCGAAGCCGTGATCCGCAATCTGGCGATGGCGATGGCGCCGCGCGATGACATAGACCTCCATCTGGTCGTCAGTTCTCCCGAAACGAACCGGAACCTGACCAAATCGTACGGCGGATTCACGATCCACTACCTGCCGGGTCAACGTCGGCTCGGTGTGCTCACGGGCCACTATCTCGACAGGAAGCGGCTGCGGCGGGCGTTGCGCGAGATCAAGCCGGACATCGTCCATGCACACGGCACCGGTGGCTACGTTGCCGCGGCTCAAGAGTCCGGAATCCCGACGGTCTTGACGGTGCACGGCATTCGATTCCGTGAGGTGGTGCTATTCGGCGGCATCGTCGGCTGGTTGCGTCAGGTCGCCACCATCCGACAGGAACGGCGCGTTCTCGCCCGGGCGAGGTTCGTATTCGTCATCGCCGACTACGTCGGCAAGACCATTGCTCCAATGTCGCACGCGAAACAGTTCGCGATCGCCAATCCGGTGGCCGACAAGTACTTTGCAATGGAAACCACCGACCGGAACCGGACCGTGCTGTCGGTGGCTGCTGTGCAGCCCCGCAAGGGCATTATCCATCTGGTGGAAGCGATGGCCCTTGTCCGCCGGAAAGTCCCCGATGCAAGGCTCAAGCTCATCGGGAAGTTGCTGATTCCCGAGTACGGCAAACAGGTACAGGATCGCATCGCCGAATTGGGGCTGACCGATTGCGTGGAAATGGTCGGCTTCGTCACTGACGAAGAGCTGCAACAGGCCTTCACTGGTTGCTCGGTGTTCGCCCTGTGCTCGGTCGAAGAGAGTTCGCCGGTTTCCATTGCCGAAGCGATGACCCTCGGCAAGCCGGTCGTCGCCACCGCCGTCGGCGGCGTTCCCGACCTGGTCGCCGACGGCGCCACGGGCCATCTCGTCAAGTTCGGAGATGTCCAGGCCATCGCCGACGCGCTGACGGCCGTTCTGGCGGATGATGATCTGCGGGCACGCATGGGAGCAGCCGCCAAGGCTCGCGCCCATCGCGACTTCAGGCCCGCTGCGGCCGCCGAAAGGACGATAGCCGTGTATCGACAGGTCCTCAGCGAGTACGGAGTGGTTTCATGAGCTTGAATCAATCGAGAGTTCTCGTCACCGGCGGAGCCGGGTTCATCCCCAGCCATCTGGTTGATCTGCTCGTTGCCAGCGGCGCCCACGTGGTGGTCCTGGACGACATGTCCGCCGGCAAGCCGGACAATCTAGCCGACGTGAAGAACGACATCGAGATGGTCGTCGGCTCGGTCGCCGACGCTGAACTGGTGGACGGACTGGTCAAGGGCTGTCGCTTGGTATTCAATTTCGCGGCCAATGCCGACGTGCCCCGATCGGTGAAGTTCCCGTCCGTCGACTTCTTCACGAATGCCGTCGGCGCATTCAACGTCTACGATTCCTGCCGCCGGCATGGCGTCGAGCGCGTCTTGCAGGCATCGACGGCCGCCGTCTACGGCGAGCCCGAGTACACGCCGATGGACGAGCGGCACCCGTTGCGACCGATCTCACCGTACGGCGCTTCGAAGCTCGCCGCCGAATCGATGGGACTGGCCTGGAACCACACCTACGGCCTGCCGTTCACGGCGATCCGCATCTTCAACACGTACGGCCCACGGCAGCCGCGCTATGTCATCTACGACCTGTTCCGGAAGATCCAGAAGGACAGCTCGAGGCTCGAGGTTCTCGGAACGGGCGAACAGGTCCGCGACTACTGCTACGTTGCCGACACAGCCACGGCCTTTTTCAACCTCGCCCAGAATCCAGATGCAGTTGGCGGCGTCTACAACATCGCGGGCGGCCATCCCGTTTCCATCCGGCAGCTTGTGGCACTCATCCTGGAAACCTTGCAATTGAAGGACACAGAGGTCTACTATACCGGCCAGAGTTGGCCAGGTGATATCAACCGACTGGTGGCCGGCTTGGAGAAGATCCGTTTGGCCGGCTTCGAGCCAACCGTGGACCTGAAGGAAGGGCTGCGGAGATTTGCCGCTTGGATCGAAGCGTGACCGGCATCTAGCGCCGCGACAGAAATTCACCAGCACGCGCCCTTCCTGGACCGAAGAAAGGCAGCTTCCATGGCGTCGATTGGCCCAACCCTGCACCTGATGATCGATGGCTCGCTTCGGGCTGTGCTCAAGACCCGTCAGGGGATGATGGGAAGCGGCGCCGCCGGCAAGGGGCTTGGTGCATCCCTACCGGGCGGGCAGGTGTTCCTGGCTGCGGAAGTCGTGCGCGATCGCGACGGCTTCGAACTGCTTCGCTCCGGTGACACGAAGCACTCCATGTGGCGCACGGTCGAGTGGCGATTGCTCCGAGAAGCGCTCGCCAACGCACCACGCCCGCTGCTGGACCTCGGCTGCGGCGACGGCGGGTTCGGCGCCCTCCTGACCAACAGCATCGAGTACGGCATCGACGGCGACGCCGATGCCGTCAGTCAATGCAACCCGAAGGTCTACGGCAGCACCCACGCCGCCGACATGCGGCAGTCGCTGCCCCTCACGGACCGTACCATCGCCACCATCTTTTCCAATTCGACACTCGAACATGTTGAACCCCTTGCACCTGCGATAGCATCGATTGCCCGCGCACTGCGCCCCGGGGGCCGCCTGCTTGCCACGGTCCCCACCAGCGGCTTCACCGAGACCATGGTCGCCGCCTATGGCACGCCTTTCGCCGAGCGCCTGAACCGCACGCTCGGGCATCACAATCTCTGGTCCTGGAGCCGATGGGAAGAACTGCGTCGTTCGAATGGGTTCTCTGCGGTCAGTTTCCGCGGCTACCTGAGCCGGCCGGCCATCGTCTGGTATTGCTCCCGCGGGCTGGCGCCGTGGCCCCAGATCGCGCGCAGACGCCGCGACTGGCTGTGGCAGCACGACCTGAATGCCCTGCGGCATCATGTGGACGACTCGCTACGCGTCACCGCCGAACAGGAAACGACCTGTGTGCTGATCGATGCTGTCCGGAGCTAGTGCCCGGACTCGACCGGTGTCAGCCTCACGCCGCGAAGGACCGCCATGGGCTTACCTGCCCACGAGCCTCACCAGGCGACTCGGCTTGTGCCAAACAAGGCCCGCCCCCGGCAGCCAAGAGCCATTGGTCCTTGAAGTTGCCGCGGGATTGCCTTAAGATCTCACGGCCGTGAAACAAGGACGGGTCCCGGGCATTCGGCGCCATCGCCGGCATCCCGATGTGCGCCCGGCTGCATCCCAGTGGTCGATTCATCTCCCGGAGCCCACCACGTGCTATTCAATTCCTTCGAATATCTCATCTTCCTGCCAGTTGTCGTCGGCCTGTACTTCGCATTGCCGCACAAGCTGCGCTGGGTGTTGCTGCTTCTGGCGAGCTACTTCTTCTATGCCTCGTGGAAGCTGGAATACCTGTCATTGATCGTCTTTTCGACGCTGGTGGACTATGCAGTGGCGATCGGGATCGCCGCTGCCGCGACCCAGCGAAGACGCAAGGTCCTGCTGGGCGTGAGCCTGGCACTCAATCTTGGCCTCCTGTTCGTCTTCAAGTACTTCAACTTCTTCGGCGACTCGGTTCAGTCCCTCTTCGGGCAGTTCAATCTCATGGTCCGGCTTCCGGAGCTGAAGGTGCTGCTTCCGGTTGGCATCTCCTTCTATACCTTCCAGACGCTCAGCTACACGATTGACGTCTTCAAGGGCCACCGGGAGCCGGAGCGCCATCTGGGCCTCTTCGCGGTGTACGTGTCGTTTTTCCCTCAGCTGGTGGCCGGGCCGATCGAACGGTCGACCAGCCTGCTCCCCAGTTCTATACGGCGCATCGCTTCGACTTCGCGCGACTGAGCAGCGGACTTCAGCTGATCCTCTGGGGACTGGTGAAGAAGGTCGTCATCTCCGACCGGCTGGCCATGTACATCGAACCCGTGTTCGCCAATCCCGGCAACTACGACGGCAGCACGCTCCTGGTGGCGTGCGTGATGTTCGCCATCCAGATCTACTGTGACTTCTCCGGCTACTCCGACATCGCCATTGGATCGGCCCGCATCATGGGGTTCGACCTCATGATCAATTTCCGGCAACCGTACTTCTCGACGTCGATCCGCGAGTTCTGGCAGCGGTGGCACATCTCCCTGTCTACCTGGTTTCGCGACTACGTCTATATCCCCCTGGGGGGCAGCAAGGTCGCGAAGCCACAGGCCTACCTCAACCTCCTTGTGACCTTTCTGGTCAGCGGCCTGTGGCACGGAGCCAACTGGACCTTCGTCGTCTGGGGCGGTTTGCATGGCTTCTACCTGATGATGGAGAACCTCCAGAAGGCTGTGATCGGCAAGTACGGACGGCCCCGGCTACCGGATAGCCTGAACGGGTTGTTCACCCTCGCGCAGGCCGTCTGGACTTTCATCCTGGTGTTGTTCGGCTGGGTGTTCTTCCGCGCCGGCAGTCTGTCTGATGCCTTCCTGATCTTGAACCGCATCGGTGGCGATCTGGCAGGCGGCCGGTTGCATCTGGCCTTCCAGGCGCCGCTCGATAGCGGGCGTGACGTCGCCTTCCTGACCTCCATTGTCCTCTTGATGATGGTATTCGACTTCTTCCTGTGGCGTGAGAAGCCGATCCTGCGACAGCCGGTCTTCATGTGGACCACCATGTCGTTCCAGTTCTGGGTACTCGTTGTCTTCGGCGTGTTTTCCAACCAGCAGTTCATCTACTTCCAGTTCTAGGAGCGCTCATGCCCGCTCTCCGCAAGGCCGTCTTCGCACTGCTCATCTTCCTGGTGCTGGGGGAGTTGATCGTGCGTTTCGATTCGGCGACGATGTTCTTCGCCGGCGATCGGCTCGTTCGGCTGGGTTCCGAGTCACGCCCGTCCATCGTGCTGGACCAGCTGGAAGGCGGAACGTTTTCGCCCGCCGCGGACCAGTACCGCGTGATGGTCCTCGGGGACTCCTATCTCTACGGCAACGGAGTGCCGGAAGGCGAGCGCTTCTGCAACCTGCTCGAGGCGCAGCTGCGTGACGCCAGGATCGCCGGGTCAAGCGACGTCTGCGTCCTGGACGTGACCGTGCCGGGACACAATTCAGCCAAGAACGCGGAGATGTTCTTCAAGCACGTCGAGCAGTTCAAGCCGGATGCCGTCGTTTGGGCCTATTTCCTGAACGACGTATACCCGAAGGGGGAAGCGGCGGGCGACGCGATGCCCTCCGCGGTGCAGCCGGCATCGGCTGCAGGCTCTCCGACGTCGGCGCCCCCCCAGCCCGAGGCCAAGGACGGAATTCGTCGCCACATTCAGCGCATCCAGCACTTCGCCTACGTCAATAGCCGCCTGCTCAAGTACGTGGTGCCCACTCTGGGCCAGGAACTCAAGATCCGCGGTGTCGTGGTGCCCGGCAGCCAGTTCGATCACGAACGATCCCGGTCACATGAACCTGACTACCAGCCCTGGCAACGGTCGCAGGTCGTTCTGGACGAGGTATGGGCTCGCTGTGCTGCCGACGGGATCGACGTGACCGTCGTCAACTGCCCCTATCTGAATCTGCTCGGACACTACTCGCTCTTCGACGCCGTCGACGCGCGCATTGGCGCCTACTTTCGCTCGCGCCCTGTGAACTACGTGCGCGGTGCGAGCCTCTTCATGGATCATGCGGATGAGACGTATTCGGTGTCACGATACGATTCGCACCCCAACGCAAGTGCCCATCGGATCTTGGCCGATGGGATTGCGGGAGTCATGCTGCAGAATGCTGGACAACCCCGCTGACGTGGCGTCAGTCTCCCGTAGCGATGATTACTTGACTGCGACGATATTGACCCCAGCAGAAGGCGAGGCCACCGCGAGTCCGCGATGGCCTGGCACAAGCCCCGCGGCAACGCACCGAGCACCGCTTCTACCGGCAGCAGCGGCGCCAGTGGGTGCCGGTAGAACCGTCCGCGAACAACAACGGACCCGCCGAATCGCCTGAAGCCGGCACGTCGAAACAGGTCCATCGTTTCGCGAATCGTGTATTCACGCAGATGAAAGCCCGTCGCGACCTCGTCAAAGGGCCCGGAGATGTCATGTGGACCTGATAGCCGATTGGGCGTACAGCAGAGGTAGAGCCCACCTGGCTTCAATGCGGCAACGATGTTGACCAGCTGTGTCCCGGCGTCATCCGGATGCAGGTGTTCCATCAGCTGGTTACTGTAGGCGACGTCCACCGATCCGGAGGGCACGGGTATGCTGCTGCCATCCGAGATGATCAGCTCCATGTTGTCTGGCCAATGTGCATGCCGCGTGACCTCAGTCGACACGTCGACCGCGATGCACCTGTGGGCGATTCGCGCCATGGCGACGGTCAGCGCGCAATCACCGGGACCGATCTCGAGGTACGTGTGCTCCGGCCGCACATAGTTGCGGAGAATCGTCAGTTGGCGTTCGATCTTGGCCGCATCGGCCGATGGATCTCGCTTCCTCACCAGTTGCGGATGGTCTGGACAGAGACGGAACATCTCATCGTAGACCTGCGCGTACAGGTGGCGCCGCTCTTCCGCCGGCGCGGCCCGCAGCTTCGCAGCCAGGGCCTTCTCCACCTCATACTGGTGCCTCACATCCTCGGCTCGACGCCCCGCTGGCATGGGTTTCGTCATCTGGCGCGACTCCTGTCGTCACTTCCGTGCAACCCAGATACTCGGCGAACAGTTACCTGAGATTCGAACACGCGCTGCGTACCTATCATAGTCCATTGCGCGTCGGGCTGTCGAGGCGCGCGCGGGCGAATCCCATCGCACCTCGGAAACCACCGTCCGATCCTGGACCTCTGTAATCCAGATTGGGCCCTTGTCCTGGGCATCCAGGCGGCGACTGCACGGCATCCCCTCGGCGCAGGGCGTCGGCACTCGCAACCGCAGCGGCCGCAGACGCACGGCCGCGTTCCCCAATCGCGCGACTCTAGCGCCTCCCCGCGCCCAGCCTGACGCCCATGGACTTGGCCTTCCGCCAGAGCTCGGCATAGAAGCCCCCAATCTCCGCTGGGCTGACGAGGAAGGGCATCGGCTCCGCAATCAACCTGTTCATGATGATCATGCCGACCCAGCGCGTTCCGAGCATCAAGGGCACCTGCACGGCGATGATGCCCACCATGCCCCCGATCACCATGCCGCCGTACAGCGCGAAAGGCGCCACCACCAGCGTCGCCACGTTGACCCACACCGTGACGTCATTGCGATTGATGGCGCGCAGGACGAGCGTGTAGTTGTAGATCAACGCGATCTTGGTCAGTGCATTCATCTGGAAGATCGGAGCCGCGTCCTCGTATGTGCTCGTGCACATCGCCACGACCAGTGGCTTGGCGAAGAGCACGAACACGAGCGTGACCGGCAACGTGACGGCGTACGAGCTGGCCATCACACGGCGCCACAGGGCCCGGATGCCCGCCCAGTCGTTGCGCTGCTCGAGTGCGGCGAACTGACCCAGCGCAACGACTGCCACCGATTGCACGAACATCTGGATGATCGGGATCTCCGTGCAGCCGGCAGAGTATACCGCGAACCCCTCGGTGCCGTAGTAGCGGCTGACCATGAACTCATGAAGGCGCGCCAGCATCGTGATGAGGGTCCCGCCCGCGCCCAGGATGACACTGTAGCGTATCTGCTCCCGAATGGCGAAGAAGTACCGTGAGGAGCGGAAGCCGTGCAATCGCACCTGGATGAATGCCAGCATGCCTATCAACTGCAGAAGCCTGCCCACGACCAGGCTGACGAGAACCGTATGCAGGTCGCGGGTGATGTACGCGGCCATGACGCTGATTCCACTGACCAGGATCTGGCCGCCGACCTCGAAGGCCGCCGCGGCCTTCACGCGCTGACGCGCGGCGAGGAAGCAATCGCAGCCGATCGTGAGGATCAGCGTGATGACATAGGCCGCCAGGACCCAGAATTCGTCCCTGAGCACCGACATCTTCAGGAATCCGCTGAGAACATCGAGATTGAGACCAATGACTGCGAAGATGACCGCGAACGCGATCACATTCATGATGATGCTGTTGATGAAGTAGGACCCTGCGTTCTCGACGTCACGGGGGACCAGATAGAACAGCGCCTGGTTCAGACCGATCTGGAAAAGGGCACCGATGTAGCTCTCGAGCAGGAAGAACTGGCGGTAGGAACCGAAGTCGTAGACCGTCAGCAGGCGTACAAGCACGAGGGGAAGCAACAGGCGCATCCCGTACCCGAGCACCTTCGACATGAACAGGTAGAGCGAACTAGTCAGCAACGACGTTCTCGCCTCGTCTGGAAGCCCGCGCTTCGCGATAGATCGCTTCGAGCCTGTCAACCACGACATCCAGGTCGTGCCGCCTCCGCACGGCCTCCCCCGCAGTGTGACCCCACTGCCGACGCCGCGCCTCGTCGGCGACGGCTTCCCGCAGTGCGCCCGCAAGCCGGCCGGAGTCGCCGACGGGAACCAGGCGGCCGCTCAGACCGTCCTGGACGAGTTCTGCCAGCACCGGCAGATCGGTGGCGATGACCGGAAGATCATGCGACATGGCTTCCAGCACCGCCAGGGGCATGCCCTCAAACGTCGACGGCAGACAGAACACATCGGCGGCACGTAGCAACTCGGCCGTGTTGTCGACGTGACCGGCAAACCGGCAGCGCTGGCTGATTCCGAGGCTCCTCGCCAACTGTTCAGCTGCGAACGCTGCTCGCCCTCGCCGGCGATGACACATTGCCAGTCGGGGTTCATCCCTTCGATCGCGCCGAGCGCCGCGATCAGCGTGCGGGAAGTCCTTCTGGGCGGTTAGTCGACCCATCCCCACGATCAGGACGGCGTCGCCGGGAATGTTCCAGCGTGTCCGGGCGGCGGCGCGTTCGTGTTTGCCGGCGCGCGGGCCGGCCGGCACCCCGTTCGGGATGACAACGATGCGCCGAGCTTCCTCCTCGTCGGCCCCCAGTGCCCCGATCATCGCGGTTCGCGCCTGTTCGCTGACGGCAACCATGGCCGAGCAGCTGTGAAGCAGTCGACGGTAAGCCGCCTTGCGAAGCGGCCGGCGCAGCCAGCTTCCGCGTCCGCCATAGTCGAACTCGCGTTCGTTGTGAACGGTCGGCAACACAGGGCAGACCTGCCGCCTCGCCATCACGAGGCCGAGGAAGTTCGCCATCGGCAGGTGGCATTGGAGCACATCGATCCTGTTCACGCGGAGGTACGCCTCCAGGCGCCTGCGTAGCGAGAGGAAATACGCCAGCGCGCCGGCCGGCCCGCCACCATTGCGGTCGCAGCCAAGGTCGCCCAGGCGTACCGTCTCCGGAACCCGGCAGCGCAGCGGTCCGTCCGCGCGGGCAACGACGAGATGCGCACCCCAACCGCGATCCGCCAACACGCCGGAGATCCTCATGGCGAGCATCTCGGCTCCACCCGCCGTCAGCGTCTCCACGAAGTGGGCAACCCGTGGGGATTCCGGCAAATCGCTCATTGAGCGTCGACGTCGCCCAGCGACATGACCTTGTAGTAAGTGATGGATCCCGAGTCACGCAGCGCATTCGCACGGGCGACAGCTTCCGCGTGGGATGCGAACGGACCGAGATACACGCGGTACCACGAGACCTCGCGTACGAACTGCTGACGCACGATCGCCGGCAGGCCGGCGTCGGTGTACTGTCGGGCGAGGATGCCGGCATGATCAGGTGTACGGAACGAACTCACGTGCAGATAGAGCGGGCCGTCGGTCGCGATGTTCCCGCTGGGCTCGGACGCCTCGGGAGCCGCGGCCGCAGGGACCTGCGTTCCGCCTGCCGTCTCGACCGTTGTCGTTGTCGGCGCCGCGGCACGTTGTGGGCTGCCCGCCCCGGGCGACGATACCGCCGGCTCGACCGGCGGCGGGACCACCTCGCCCGCTTCGGCCTGCAGTGCATGCTGTTCGGAAACCGGGTCCGCTGCCAAGGCGGTCGAACTGTCCCGGGCCGCTTCGGCTCCGATCCGGGCACCAACTACGGAAGTCGTGGCGTCGGCCCTCGGTTCGGCATCGATTCCTTCTGGTGTCGTCCGCTCGGAGAGCTCAGCGTCCTCGGGCCGGTGCAGTACATCGCCGATCGCCTCGAACACATCGAACCGCCCGGTCGCAGCCAGCCCTCCCAGGACAACGGCAGCCAGCAGCAGCACCGCACCCAGGGCGCGGCCAACAACACGACCTCGCTTCGGCTCGACCGCCCTGCCACCCCTGCCCTCGGCTGCCTGCTGTCGCGTCGCCAATTGGGGTGCGGGCTTGGGGGTTCCGTGGCTGGCGTCGCCCCGATCTCGCCCGGCCGAACCTGCCTTCGAACCGGCGCCGGGCGAAGACGTGCCGTCCGTGTCCGTCCGGGCAGGAGGTATCGGCATCGAAGCCTCGGCGACCGTCGTCATCCCACCCGAAGCCGCGCCGGATTCGTCGAGATCGCCCACTTCGACCTTGCGCCGCCCTGCCACATAGGCAGCCAGCAGCCCTTCGCCGCACAGGGTATTCACCACACGCGGGATACCACCGCTCAACTGGTAGATGAGATCCAGGGCCCGCACCGAGAACGTACATGCGTTCCCGCCGGCCACGGTCATGCGATGATCGACGTACTCTTCCAGCTCCCGCCGCGACAACGGAGCCAGCTTGTAGTGCACGCGGATGCGCTGCCGAAGCTGGGCCAGGTCCGCACGCTGAAGCGCCGCCTCCAGCTCAGGTTGGCCCGCCAGGACGATCTGAACCGGCTGCTCGTCCCCTGTCCCAGGTTCGTGAGAAGACGGATCTCTTCAAGCGCCTCGCGGGACAGGTTCTGCGCCTCGTCGATGACCACGATGAGCCGCTTGCCGTCCCGACCCGACGCGATCAGGAACTTCTTGAACGCGATCAGCAGATCGGACTTGTCGGCACCCGGCTCCACGGGCACCCCGAGATCCTCGAGCACCAGCTTCAGGAGTTCCTTGGCGTCGACGCTCGTGTTTGTCACGAGTGCAGTCAGATAGCGGTCGCCGAGGTGCGACAGGAAGGACTGGATCGCCATGGTCTTCCCGGTGCCGATGGCGCCGGTGATCATGATGATGGCCTCGTTGCTGTCCAGCCCATAGACCAGATGCGCAATGCTCTCCTCGAACGCCCCCGACTTGTAGAGGAAGTCGAGTCGCGGCGAGATGCCGAACGGATGGACTGCAAGACCGAACTCACGCAGGAACATGGGATCTCTCCGAGCGCTGGTATCCGGCGAGCACGCCGGCGATCATGTAGAAGAGCGTGCCATTGAACGAGAAGTACCGGTAATCGAACGCCAGCCCGCCCACGAGGTAGGCAGCGAACGCGCCCGCACACACCGGAAGCACGAATTGCCCGAAGTGGTCGTCCGGGCCCCGGTTCCGGTACACGGCGAACGCCTTCCGGAAGATCAGGAAGTAGATGCCGAACTGCATCAGGGCCCCAACCAATCCGTCCTCGGCCAACGGCCCCAGATAGATGTCGTGGATGGGGTTGTGCCGGAATTGGCTGAAGCGAATCGTGCCGAGCACGGGAGCTTCGACCGGCGATACGTACTGCTCCCGTACGGCCCGGAACTGGAAGAAGCCGATCCCGAACAGCGGGTGGTCGCGCCAGAGCCGCAGTACGGTCACGGCGGTTCCGACTCGCGAGCCGAGAGTATCGTCATTCTCTACTCGCTCCTTCATGAACTGGTCTTCCCGGAGTCCAAGCACGGCTATCGCCAGGATTGCAGCCGCGATGCCTGCAGGCGCAACGATAGGCACGAAGCGCCGCCAGTTGAGATACACCGCCACGGCCGACCCGGCAATGCCTGCCAGCCAGGAGCCTCGCGTGTACGTGAAGTAGAGCCCGGCCATCGCCGCCAGGAAGCAGCCGCCGACGATGATGCGTGTCACCTGCGAGCGTGCGGTCGCGATCAGGTACAGATGGACCGGCAACAGAGTCGCGAACGCCGTGCCGAACACGCCAGGCTGCTCGAACGGGCCGATGGATCTGCCCCGGAATTCCAACTCCTTCGCGGCCAGGATCGACCGCGGGAAGACAAGGCTATCGACCCGGTACTTCTCCACAATCGCGGTGAACGAGTAGTAGATGACAAGGGCAAACATCGACCACCACAACGCGCGCACATTGCGGTCACCGACGACGATGTTCTTGGCAAAGAAGTAGGCGAAGTACGGGATCGCCACGCTCATGAACCACGGCTGGAGGTAGTGCGAATCCTGGATGTAGACGCGGATGTAGATGTACAACCCGTGCGCCAGCAGGAGGAGATCGAGCGCGAAGGGCCCCCGCAGCGGCCGCCGCTCCGCGACGTACTTGATCATGAAGATGACGCCGAGCCAGATCATCATCATCCGGTCGAGGTAGAGATCCGGCAGGACCGGCGACCGGACTGACCAGAGGAACCGGAAGCCGCCGACCGCTACCACCCACACGATAAACGGCACCATCAGGTTCCTGAGCGAGGCGGTGGCGAACAGTACCGCGGCCAGAAGTCCCACCAGGGTGAAGGCGAACATCTCCACCCCAAGCCTCGTGACCAGGAAGCGGCTCGCGATCAGGCTGAAGACCAACACGATCAAGATGGTGATCGCGGGTCCCCGCCTTGCCGGCGACCGCGCCACATCCGGGGACCACTTCGTGGCTGATCCGTTCAAACGCAGCACCTGCTCACCTGCCTCCGTCCCGCAACTGACGGGACTGACCACCGAACCCGTGCATTCGGCATCGCCTCAGCAACCCGCCGTGCACCGACACCCCACCATTATCGATCAGTATCGGCGTTTACTGAGCGAATCCGCATTGTCAAAATCTCGGGAACTCTAGTATTGACCGCAGGATCCCCACGGGAATATAATTGATCAACGCTCCGAGTCACTGTTCATTCTGCTTGAGACCCCTGTCGCGCCAGCAGAAAGCACCGAGCCCCCTCCCGATGTTGTTCAATTCTCCAGTTTTTTTGATTTTTGCCGCCTTGTTTTTCGCCGGCTGGCCGCTAGCGAAGCGGCATGTGCAGATTCGTTATTTCTATATCGTGCTGTTTTCGTTCGTATTCTATGGTTGGTGGGACTGGCGGTTCCTGTTCCTCATCATCGGCAGTGGACTGATCGACTATCTGGCCGGGTTAGGCATGGTCCGCTACAGATCCCGGCGCAAGCTGCTCTTGGTGCTGTCGTTGGTAGGCAATATCGGCTCGCTGATGGTCTTCAAGTACAGCGGCTTCTTCGCGGACAACCTCACCTGGCTCTTCGCGCAGGTAGGCATCCAGGTTGCCCTTCGTGAGTCGATTCCGCACTTCGTCCTGATTCTCCCGGTCGGCATCAGCTTCTACACGTTCCAGTCGATGAGCTACTCGATCGACGTGTACAAGCGCGAACTGCAGCCCACCAGCAACATCCTCCAGTTCTTCGCGTTCCTGGCGTTCTTCCCGCAACTGGTCGCCGGCCCGATCGTGCGCGCGGCCGACCTACTCCCCCAACTGAAGCTCGAACCGCATACGGACGAGGCCATGCGCTGGGAGGGTGCGAAGCTGATCGCCCACGGCTTCGCCAAGAAGGTGTTCATCGCCGACAACCTTGCGTACTACGTCACGGGGGCGTTCAACGATCCGGTTCATTCGCCGAGCAGCTGGTACTGGTGGCTGATCATGACCGCGTTCGCGTTCCAGATCTACTGCGACTTCAGCGGCTACTCCGACATCGCGCGCGGGCTTGCGAAATGGGCCGGCTACGACTTCCTGGTGAACTTCCGTCACCCTTACGTGGCGACGTCACTTCGGGATTTCTGGTCCCGGTGGCACATATCATTGTCCACCTGGTTCCGGGACTACGTGTACATCCCGCTGGGGGGATCACGTGGCAGTCGGCTGCGTTCAGAGTGCAACATGTGGACCACGATGCTGGTTTCCGGCTTCTGGCACGGCGCCGCCTGGAACTTCCTCATTTGGGGTGGGCTCCACGCGGTCGGGATGTCGGTCGAGCGGTTCACACGCTGGCCGCAGAAGTTGATGTCGCTTCCCGGCGGCAGGCATCTTGCCGCGCTCGTGCTGCTGCTCGAAGTCTGGGTGACGTGGGTATTCTTCCGGGCGACGAGCCTCGAGCAGGCGGTGCGGATCGTCGGGTCGATGTTCTCGTTCCATGGCGGACCCCAGATGGTCGTTGAGCAGCTCGGCGGCGTCAAGTTGCTCAACATCGGCATCATCATCGTCATCGCGGCCTTGCGCGAATACTGGTTCTTCCTGCACCTGGACGAACGGCGCTTCCTGCCACGGCCCCTGGAAAGGCCCGTGCAGGTGGTCGCCCTGGCCGCGATTGTCGTGGTCTGCGTGTTTTTCCGAGGTCCCGGCAGTCAGTTCATCTATTTCCAGTTCTAGGAGCAGATCGTCGTGATCGACCGGACTTTCCTGACCATGGGACTGGCGCTGCTGGGGGTGGTCGTGTTCGCCCAGCTCAAACCGGCCTCTCCCGATCCGGTCGAGGATGTCCGGGCACGGGAAACCGCCTTCTATATCGACAAGGCGCACCAGC
>JADJPK010000026.1 GCA_016713305.1 Betaproteobacteria bacterium | reverse complement strand
CTGGATACCAGAAGCGCCGCATTCCAGGCGATGCCCTCGAAGAACGGATAGACGGCGCCGACTTGATCAGGGCCGTGGCGACCAGCTGCGGATAGAAGCGGGCACGTTCGGCGATGCCACCGGAAACGATGGCCGGGATTGCGGCAGCAAGGTCAGCAGGAAGAAGAACTTGGTCAGCTCGTAGCCGTTGGCGCAGCCCGGCGGCTATCGGCGCCCACGAGGAGCGGTCCGTGAAACAGCCCATTACCCGACGAAGAGAAGTAGGCGAGAGGCGTCGACATGGCGAGATCCGCCAGTATCTTGACCAGCGCGTTCACCTGATTCTTGCCGCGCACCGTCCCCAGTTCAGGAACGCAAACCCGGCGTGCATGGCCAGCACCGTGACAGCCCCAATAGAACGAAAAGCACATCCTGATGGCGTGCAGCTTCCACGAGATCCTCCGAACAGTTCCTTGAAATTGGCTGCGGAATCTGCGATCCGCTCACCCCGCGTCGCCGCGGGCGGCGCGGTATGATGCCCTGAAGCCGCCGCGATTGCTCTTCTCCGTCGGCTCTGTCCTCGCTACCGGAAACTTGACGTGCGCGGAATGGCCGCATTATTACGCTCCTGCTTGTCAGGTGCTTGAGCGGGCGACCGTCCGTTCGAGTGAAACGGGGAGTCGGTGGGCGTTACGGAGTGTCTCTACGCTGTCGCGGATCGGCGCTGCCCCCGCAACGGTAAGCGAAGTCCGGGGCGATCCTCTGCGCCACTGTGTCTCGGGCATGGGAAGGCGGATCGCCCGTCACTACGCAAGCCCGGAGACCGGCCTGACTCAGCGCACCGGCGGCTGCGGAGGAGGCGGCGATAAGTGGCGACATCCTGGCTCACCCTCGTCATCCGTTTCGTTCCCCGGGCTATCGCGGTTCTGCGTTGTCCTCCCCTTCTTCTCCAATCGGCAGCAGGTGCTTTCCCAACCTGACGGCGCAGCTTCCCTGCGCGGGGAGAGTCTGCAATGGCGTTACCCAAAGAGTCTGCTGTGTTCCTCGCGCTCCTGTCGTCCCCGTTGGCCCGTGGCAGGGCCCTAGCGCTCCGGCGGCGGGTCAGCCGATTCCACTCCCCTTGCGGCCGCGGATCCTACCATCTCCGCCTGGGCCACCGGTTACCTCGACTATCTGCCCGGTGCGGATGTCTCGGACACGTTCAGACCCCAGAAGGCACTGGGTGCCGCAAGCGCAACCGGACTGATGTCGTGTCGCTGGGCGATTCAGGGCGCATCACCCTGACGTTTTCCGGCGCGATCCTGAACGGCGCCGGCGCGGATTCGCCGTCTTCGAGAACAGCTTCAGCGACACCTTCCTCGAACTGGCCTGGGTAGAGTCTCATCCGATGGTGCCAACTTCTTCCGCTTCCCCGGGTTCTCGCTGACCGCCAACGCCATCGGCGCCTTCGGAACCCTGGACCCCACCGATCTGGACGGTCTGGCGGGCAAGTACCGCGGGGCTACGGCGCCGTTCGACCTGGATCTGCTCAAGTCTGTCCCGGGACTCGATGTCGACGCCGTCGTTTCGTCGCATCGTCGACATCGTCGGAGATGGTTCTGCCCTCGACAGTCTTCCCGCGGTGGCCGGGGGCCGAATCCCATCTACGACGACGCCCACGACGGGCGGTGGCGGATTCGATCTCGACGGTGTCGGCGTGATTCACTACGCCGCTGCCGTGCCGGAACCTTCGACTGCCTGGCTCCTCGCCGCAGGGGCCGTCGTCGCCGTCATCCGCTTTGCCGCCGCCGCAGCGCGGCCCTGGCACGTTCCGGAGACCTTCGATGAAAATCTCGCAGCTCGTCGCGGCGATCGCCGCATTTCTTGTCACCAGTTTCCGCCGTTGCCGAAACGATCGGTTTCGAGGACTTCGCCCTGTACGCCAGGGCGTCTACAATGCCAGTGCCACCACCTCCTTCACGAGCGGTTCTGCCACCTTCAATCATGAGTTACAGGAACTGGGGGAGGTGGCTGCTGCATCGGCTGGATCGTGTCGAATCACACCGACGGCACGACCGCGGGACCGGCAAATCAGTACAGTGCCTGGCCCGGGAGCGGAGAAGGAGGCTCGGCGCGATTTTTACGGCATCGCCTACGTCGGGGCGCCTTCGATCCGATTTCGCGTCACCGGTCTCCGTCGTGCGGGGGCGTCTCTTGCCGTCACGACCTACACGGCCCTTTCGATGCTCCAGGGCGACGGCTTTGCAAAGAAGTTCGGCGGGCCGAGCGGCACGGATCCCGACTTCCTGGCGGTCGCCGTGCAAGGACGCGATGTGGCCGGGCACATCACGGAACCGTCGTCCTCGCGCTGGCCGACTACCGGTTCGACGATTCGGTTCGGATTTCATCCTCGAAGGCTGGCAACGTATCGACCTCACGTCCCTCGGTATGGTGAGTTCGCTCAGCTTCTCCATGGACTCGTCCGACAAGGGTGACTTCGGCATCAACACCCCCACGTACTTCGCGCTCGACGACCTGACCGTGACCGCCGTCCCCGAACCCGGTACTGCCGTGCTCCTCACGCTGGGGGTCGTCATCCTGGCCGCCGGCGTGTCGCGCCGCCGCTGACCGATGGTTCGCCGCATCGGGCGGATCCGGTCCGTTGCGGCTGTCCTTGCGGTCGGGCCCATTCTCTGCCTGGGACCGGCCGCAGTCCGGGCTGACGACGAGTCGCCTCTGTTCAAGATGCGCGAGGTCGTCGTCTCGGCCCGGGCGGCCGACGGCACGCTTCGGACCACACCGCACAGCCTGTCCATCATCACCGCTGCGGACATCGAGCGTTCCTCGGCCGTCACGGTGGCCGAACTCCTGGCACGCGAGGCCAACGTCAACCTGCAGAGCTATTCCGGCACCGACAAGCAGGCAACCATCGATATCCGCGGCATGGGTGCGACCTCCACGAGCAACGTGCTGGTGGTCGTCGATGGCGTCCGCCTGAACGAGTCCGATCTTTCGGGCGCCGACCTCGCCTCCATTCCGCTTTCCCAGATCGAACGCATCGAGATCCTGCGGGGTGGGGGCGGTTCGCTTCGGCGACGGCGCCGTGGGCGGAGTGATCCACATCCTCACGAAACGCAGTGGCCCGCTCGGCCACGGCGGAGAAGTATCCGCGCGGTTCGAGTCCTTCCGCACCCGCGAACTGCGTCTCGCCGCAAGCGGCAGTTCCGGTCGCTGGTCGGGGCGCATCGACGCGAACGAGTTCCGGACGGACGGCTTCCGTCGCAACTCGGATCTTGACGCCCGCAACGCCGCCGCCTCGCTGCGATACACGCCGCAAGGGCAGTGGTCCTTTCTCACCTTCCAGGGACGTGCTGCCGCTCATCGCGACGAGATCGGACTGGCCGGCCCGGTGAGCGCGGCCGCGTTCTCTTCGGGCACTGCGGAACGACGCTCCACCAGCGCTCCCTTCGACGAGAGCAGCACCGACGATCTGCGGCTGCAACTCGACATGCTCGCCGATCTGGGGGAGCGCGGCGCGGTGGAACTGCGCTGGTCCGGCCGCGACCGCAAGACGCCCTACGTGATCGGATTCAACGCGGGGGATCCCATTGGAGAATCAGCGGTCACGCATACGTCGCGACGGCAGGACATCCTGCTGCGCTACGAACGGCGCTTCGACGCGCTGGGCGGAAGCCACGCGCTGTCGGCCGGCATCGAAGTACTTTCCGCCGACTATGCGCGAAGCGAGAACGGCGAGAACCTGATCGGGACGTCCACGACGTTCCGGGCACGGCCGATTCCACCGCCCAGTTCGTCATGCTGAACTCGGTCCTGTCGTCCGCATGGGCGCTCCAGGCAGGGTTGCGGCTGGACCGGTACGAATCCCGTGCGGACGATGCCCGCTACATCGCGTCGGGCTGCCGAACCATCACCGAGACCACGCTGGTGGACGTGGATCCCGGACCCGGCGTCACCTGATTCCCGTCCCCGTCACCCGCCAGGTGGACTGCGTCGAAGCATACCGGTCGCAGGGATTCGCACGGCGCCAATCCCGGCAAATGGCGGTCGAACTGGGCGCCACCTGGAGCCCGGACGCCCGGACTACCGCGTTCGCCTCCGCGACTCGTCATTTCCGTAATCCGAATCTCGACGAACTGCTGCTCGCCACGACCGATCTGCACTCCCAGCATGGAACGACATTCGAGGCCGGGATCCGTTCGCGTCCCGGCGAGCGCGTCGAACTGTCGGCCACCGCGTTCCTGATGCGCGTCGTCGACGAGATCTCGTTCGGTTCCAACGCGTTCGGCGCCATCAGCCTCAATCGGAATCTTGCGGAACCCACGCGACGATTCGGGGGCGAGGGCGGAACTTCGCTGGAGCGCCACGAGCCGGTTGGCGGTCCGGGCCAACGTGGGCTACGTCGTGCCGAAGCTCGCCCGGACGGGAACCGACATTCCTCTGGTTCCACGGACCACGGCGCTCCTGGATCTGGAGTGGTCCCCGTTTCCACGGTGGCAGGCAACGCTCACGAACCGCCACCGGCTCGCGCTACGATGGCAACGATTTCACCAATTCGCAGTTTCCCCGGCTGCCGGCGCACACGCTCGTCGATGCAACGCTGCGATTCGACAACGGGTCGTTCACGTTGACGGCCGGGGTGCGCAACCTCTTCGACCGCCCTTACGCGACGATCGCCTACAGCGCGAACTACTACCCCCATGCCCGAGCGCCACACCTTCGTCGCCTGCCGCTGGAGGTTCTGAAGGGCGACTCCCCTTTACCGCGGCGCTGAAGCCGGCGCGATACGGGCCGATAATCCTCCGGTGCCATAATTCCGGATGGATAAGGAGTCACGCAGAACATGGACACGACAGCGCCGGCGCGGACCGAAGCCACCGCCAACCGCAGGCTGGAACTGGACGGCATCCTCGCCGACATGGTCCAGGACGGTCTCGCCAGCCGGGAACAGGCGCAGGAACTGCTGTCGAAGCAGGTGTCGCGGCGCGCGCCCATCCACCCGCTCGTACTGATCGCGGACCAGAAGTGGCCCGATCCACGCAATCCCAAGAAGCTGCTGCACCTGGAACTGCTCACCGAGTGGCTCGCAGGCCGCGTGGACCTGCCCTACCTGCACATCGACCCCTTCAAGATCGACTTCACCGCGGTGACCAAGGTGATGTCGAATGCCTACGCCACCCGCTTCCGCATCCTGCCCGTCCAGGTGACCTCCAAGGAATGCGTGATCGCCGTGTCCGAACCGCACGTGCGGGAGTGGGAGGCGGAACTCGCGCGCGTGCTGCGGCTGGACATCAAACGGGTCCTCGCGAATCCGCGGGACATCGACAACTATCTGGTCGAGTTCTACAACCTCGCCCGGTCGGTGCACGGCGCGCAGCAGCAGAAGAAGGGCGAGCTGAACGACATCACCAACTTCGAGCAGCTCGTCCAGCTCGGCAGCCGCGGGCAGGTGGACGCCAACGACCGCCACGTCGTCCACATCGTCGACTGGATCTTCCAGTACGCGTTCGAGCAGCGGGCAAGCGACATTCATGGAACCACGCCGGGATGTCGGCAACGTGCGTTTCCGCATCGACGGCGTGCTGCACCAGGTCTACCAGATCCCCACGGCCGTGATGGCGGCCATGACGAGCCGCATCAAGATCCTCGGCCGCATGGACGTCGTGGAGAAGCGCCGTCCTCAGGATGGCCGGATCAAGACCGTGACGCCCGACGGCTCCGAAGTGGAACTGCGCCTGTCCACCATGCCCACGGCGTTCGGCGAGAAGGTCGTGATGCGGATCTTCAACCCGGACGTGATCGTCAAGGACTATCGGGAACTCGGCTTTTCCGAAGACGACCAGAACCGGTGGACCCAGATGACCACGCAGCCGCACGGCATCGTGCTGGTGACGGGCCCCACGGGATCGGGCAAGACCACGACGCTCTACTCCACGTTGAAGCAGCTGTCCACGCCCGACGTGAACGTCTGCACCATCGAGGACCCGATCGAGATGGTGGAGCCCTCGTTCAACCAGATGCAGGTCCAGCACAACATCGGACTGACGTTCGCCTCCGGCGTCCGCACGCTCCTGCGGCAGGATCCGGACATCATCATGGTCGGCGAGATCCGCGACCTCGAAACGGCCGAGATGGCGATCCAGGCCTCTCTCACCGGCCATCTGGTGCTCTCGACGCTGCACACGAACGACGCACCGGCAGCCATCACCCGGCTGCTGGACATCGGTGTTCCGCCCTACCTGCTGCACTCGACGATCCTGGGCGTGATGGCCCAGCGCCTGGTGCGGACCCTGTGCCCGCACTGCCGGGAAGCGGGCCCCATCGACGACGACACGTGGAACATGCTCATCACGCCCTGGAAGGCGGAAAAGCCCAAGCAGGTGTTCCATCCCAAGGGCTGCCTCGAATGCCGCATGACCGGCTACATGGGACGCGTCGGCATCTACGAGATCATGCTGTTCACGCCGGGCCAGCGCAAATTCGTGACAGCGGCGGCCGATCTGCCGGCGATCCGCGAACAGGCGTACCGCGACGGCATGAGACCGCTTCGCATCAGTGGCGCCATGAAGGTCGCGCAGGGTGTGACCACCGTGGAGGAAGTGCTCAAGTCCGCGCCACCCATCACGCTGGACCGACGCAGGAAAGGCTCGGCCCCGGACGGGCCTGCGGCATGAACCGATTCCAGCGCCGCGACGAACACGTCGCCGGTCGAAGGCTGGATCTGCGTCCCGGGACATTGGCGAAGGCAGCGTTCTGGGCTGCTCTGTACACGGTGGTCGGCCTGTCCCTGCTGTCGCTCTCTCCGGGCGCCACGACCAGCTACGTGATGCTCTGGCCCTCGGCGGCGATCGCCGTGATGGCGGCACTGCGTCTGGGCCCCGTGGCGCTTCCGTTCATCTTCGCCGCGGCGGGCTTGGTCGAATGGATCGACGGCGGGCCGGCACCGCTCGTCATCGCGGAGGCCGGCGCCGCGGTCCTCGAGGCCGCCATCGCCTGGCTCGTTCTCCGGCGCGTCGGGCTCGGCAGGGAGGAATTCCCGGCGCGTGCGCTGGGCGTGGACATTCCGGTCGTATCGCTGCTCGCACCTGTGCCGGCCGCTGCGGCGTTCGCAGGCGTCTACGCCCTCGTACACGGCGTGGGGATCGTCGACGCGAGCCACATCGCCGTGTTGTGGTGGCTGTCGGACGCCGTCGGCATCATGGTGTTCCTGCCGCTTCTCGTCGTGTGGCGGCATCCGCCCCGCTCCTTGCCCGGACACCCGGTGCATTCCGCCGGCTTGCTGACATGCCATGCGCTCATCTCCGGCTTCGTGTTCTTCGGCGGAGCATCGACCTGGCTCGATCAGACCTCCATTGCCTATCTCACGTTTCCCGTCGCCTTGCTGATCGCCGTCAACGCGGGATCGCACCTGGCAACCCTCGCCGTGGCCGTCGTCGCGGTTTTCGGACTGGTCGGCACCTTGAACGGGGTGGGGCCCTTCACCTTCTCGACACCGACGACCGATCATCTGCTGCTGGAGCTGTTTCTCGCCATCAACGCCGGCTCGACGCTGTTCGTCCATGGCCTTGCCGCGGCCCAGCGCAACGCGGCCAATCAGCTGCGGGAGGGCTTCGACCGCTTCCGCTCGCTTGCCGCCCTGTCGGCGGACTGGTACTGGGAGACGGACGTCAACCAGCGGTTCACGCGGGTGTCCGGCCGTGCCGTCGATTCCGGCCTCCTGGATCCCGCGAACTTCATCGGGCGCTCGCGCTGGGAACTGCCTTGCGTGGTGACCGACGAGGAAAGGCAGCGTCACGATTCGGCCATGGCCCGGCGCGAATCGTTCCGTGATCTGATGCTGACGCGCCTCAACATGGGCGACACCCCCCGCCACGTGTCGATCAGCGGCGAGCCGGTGCTGGACGAATCGGGCAGGTTCGCCGGGTACCGCGGCGTGGGCCGCGACGTCACCGTGATGAAGCAGGCGGAGCACGAGATTGCCCAGTCGCGCGGATTCCTCAAGGCCCTGATCGACGCCATCCCGAGCCCTGTGCTGCTGAAGGATGGCCAGCACCGCTACGTGGAGGCCAATCCGTCTTTCGTGGAGTTCTTCGAACGGCCGCTCGACCGGATCGTGGGCCGCACGGACTTCGATTTCTTCACCCGCGAAGACGCCACCTATTTCCTCTCCACCGACCAGGCGGCGTTGCGCGGAGACGGGCCCGTGACCTACGAGCGTCCCTATCGCATCCACGACTCGATCCGGTGGATGCTCGTGCGCAAGACCGCTCTCACGGCACCGGACGGCAAACGCTACATTCTTCTGGTTCTCTTCGACGTGACCGGCAAGCATGCGACCGAAGAGCGCCTGCGCGAGAGCGAGCAGCGATTCCGCAGCCTGACGGAACTGTCGGCGGACTGGTACTGGGAGCAGGACGACCGCTACCGCTACACCTATCTGTCCGACAGCGCGGCCGGCCACATGGTCGAGACCGGTTCGGAGCTCATCGGCCGGACCCGTTTCGAAGCCGAATTCGACTGGCCATCGGATCAGGCGATGCGGGACCACCGCGCCACACTGGATGCCCGGCGGCCGTTCCGGGACCTCGTGCTCCGCTCCCGCAAGACCGGCCGCTGGGGCCTGTCCAGTGGCGAACCCGTATTCGATGCCGGCGGCGCGTTCAAGGGATACCGGGGCGTCGGCCGGGATATCACGGATCTCAAGACTGTCGAGGAACAGTTGCGCGAGAGCGAACGCCGGTTCCGCGACTTCGCGGAAGCCGCGAGCGAATTCGTGTGGGAACAGGACGCCCATGGCGCCTATACGTACCTCTCGCCGCGGGTCCGCAACGTGCTCGGCTACGCGAACACCGAACTGATCGGGCGGCGGCCTGCCGATCTCATGCCCGCAGGCGAGAACGAGCGGGTTTCGCTGTGGCTGGACGACCATGTGCGGCCGGACGGTTCCTACAAGGATCTGGAGCACATGCTGCTCACCCGCAGCGGGTCCATCGTCTGGGTGAGCGTGAACGCGGTGGCCATGCGGGACGAAGCGGGCCGCGCGGTCGGGCAACGCGGGACAGCGCGGGACATCACGGACCGCAAGGCCGCGGAGGAACGCATCAGCCAGCTGGCGACGCGCGATGCGCTGACCGGCCTGCCCAACCGGCTGCTGCTCCAGGATCGTCTGGAGCAGGGGCTGGTGAACTCACGGCGAAACCGCGAATCCCTGGCGCTGATGTTCATCGATCTCGACCGCTTCAAGAACATCAACGATTCCCTGGGCCACGATGTCGGCGACCTGCTGCTGAAGGAGGTCGCCACGCGGATGCAGACGTGCATCCGCAAGGGTGACACCCTGGCACGGCTGGGTGGCGACGAGTTCGTGATCACGCTCGAAGGCCTGCAACAGGCGGAGGATGCCGCCCACGTGGCGGACAAGATCACCGCGGCCCTTGCACGGCCCGTGGAGGTCGGGCGCACACCCTCAACACGTCCTGCTCGATCGGCATCAGCATCTTTCCGGACGATGCCGAGGATGCCGCCACGCTCATGAAGAACGCGGACACGGCGATGTACCCGCCAAGGAGAAGGGCGGCGCAACTACCAGTTCTTCTCGCGCGAGATGAACATCCGCGCGGTGGAGCGGCACGATCTGGAGAACGCGCTGCGGCTTGCGCTCAACCGGGACGAGTTCGTGCTGCACTACCAGCCGCAGATCGACATCGCCACCGGCCGGATCGCGGGTGTGGAAGCCCTGCTGCGCTGGAAGCATCCGGTCAAGGGCCTCGTCGCACCGGCCACGTTCATCGAAGTGGCGGAGGAGACCGGCCTCATCGAGCCCATCGGGGCCTGGGCCCTGCGCGCCGCCTGCGAACAGAACAAGGCGTGGCAGGACGCCGGTTATCCCGCCCTGCGGGTGGCCGTCAACGTCTCTGCCCGCCAGTTCCACCAGCCCAACGAGTTCGCGCGTGCCGTGCAGCGCATCCTCGCGCACCGGGCTCGATCCGATGTGGCTGGAGCTCGAGATGACCGAGTCCGTGCTGTGGCAGTCGGCGGACGAGAGCATCCAGGCGTTCCGCAAGCTGGGGAAGCTAGGCACGCGCCTGGCGGTGGACGACTTCGGCACGGGGTACTCCTCGCTCGCGACACTCAAGCAGTTGCCCATCGACACGCTCAAGATCGACCGTTCCTTCGTGCGCGATGTCGACTCCGACAAGGGCAGCGACGTCATCGTGGCCACCATCGTGGGGATGGCCCACAGCCTCAACCTCCGCGTCACTGCGGAAGGGGTCGAGAATCTCGCGCAGCTGTCTACCCTCAAGCGTCTGGGCTGCGACGAGTATCAGGGCTTTCTCTTCAGCAAGCCCGTACCGGCGGACGAGATCGCGCGTCGCTACCTCGCGCCGCGGCAGCTCAATTTCGGCGCGTGAGCCACCGCACGCAGACGCTGCGCCGGTTCGAAGCCGGCGCGCAGTGGGATGTCGTCGTGATCGGCGGAGGCGCCACGGGCCTGGGCATCGCGCTGGATGCCGCGCAACGGGGATTCTCCGTGGCACTGGTCGAAGCACGCGACTTCGCGGCCGGCACGTCCTCGCGAGCCACCAAGCTGCTGCACGGCGGGGTCCGCTACCTTGCCCAGGGGAACCTGGCCCTCGTGCGCGAGGCGCTGCGCGAACGCACGGTCATCATGGGCAACGCGCCGCATCTTGCGCAGCCCCTGCCCTTCGTCCTGCCACTCTACGGATTGCGCGGCGCGCTGTTCGATCGCTGGTTCTACCGGGTCGGGCTGGGTCTCTACGACCGCCTGGCCGGAGAAGCCGCCATCCATCGGACCGACACGCTGGACGCCGCCGCGGCACGGTCCTGCATTCCCGCGCTGAAGACGGAGGGGCTCGCGGCTGCCGTGCGTTACTGGGATGGCCAGTTCGAGGATGCGCGCCTGGCGCTTGCCCTGGCCCGCACGGCGATGAGCCAAGGTGCGGCGGCCCTCAATCACTGCCGGGCGGTGGAACTCCTGCGGGAGGGCGGCCGCATCGCAGGCATCGTGGCGGAGGATGCCGAAACGAGCCGCCGTCTTCGCCTGCAAAGCCGCTGCGTGATCAACGCCACGGGGGTCTGGGTGGATGCGATCCGGCATCTGGACGCCTCGAACGAAACGGATCTGGTGGTCCCCAGCCGCGGCACGCATCTTGTCGTCGACCGATCATTTCTTCAGGGCGATCACGCCGTGCTGCTGCCGCGCACCGCGGACGGCCGCGTGCTCTTCGCGATTCCCTGGCTGGGAAGCGTGCTGCTCGGGACGACCGACGTGGCTGCGTCCTCCGCACCCCAGGAGCCGGAGGCAGACTCCGCCGAAGTCGACTTCGTTCTCCGCGAGGCCGCATCCGTCCTGGCACGACCGCCGCAGCGCCACGACGTGCGCTCCGTGTGGTCGGGGCTGCGCCCCCTAGTGAAGCCCGCCGCGACGTCCGGCGCCGCGACAAAGTCCGTGTCGCGCGAGCACCTCGTGCACGTGGACCGCTCCGGTCTCGTCAGCGTCACGGGCGGAAAATGGACGACCTATCGCTCGATGGCGGAAGACGTGCTGCAGCGATGCACCGATGCCGGGCTTCTCGCCTCGCGCCCCGCAGGCGGGACGGCAGCCCTTCGCTTGCACGGCTGGATCGAGCGGTCGGGTTCGATCACCGAAGCACCCGGTCTGCACCTGTACGGCGCCGATGCACCGCGTGTAGCCGCACTGCCCGGATCGAAGTCCGAACTCGCCCCGGGGCTGACCGAGGCCATGGTGCGCTTCGCTGCGCGTGAGGAGCACGCGCGCTCCGTGGAAGACGTGCTCGCGAGACGATCGCGGCTGCTGTTCCTGGACGCTTCCCGTGCAGCAAGTCTCGCACCGCGCGTTGCGGAGATCCTCGAGGAAGAACTCGGGCCGGCCTTCGACGCGCAGGCGTCGTGCCGTGCGTTCGTGGAACTGGCGGCGCGGTACGCGTGCGTTCCCCGAATCGGCGCTACCGCGTCAGATCCTTCATCGCCCGGTCGAGCCCTTCCAGCGTGAGGGGGAACATCCGCTCGCCCATCAACTGGCGCGTGAGCTTGATCGAGTCGTAGTAGTCCCAGCGGTCTTCCGGCTGCGGATTCAGCCAGACGGTCTTGGGATAGACGTCCAGCACCCGCTGCAGCCACACCGCTCCCGCTTCCTCGTTGTGGTGCTCGATGGATCCGCCCGGATAGGCGATCTCGTACGGGCTCATGGTGGCATCGCCGACGAAGATCACCTTGTAGTCGTGCGCGTAGGTATGCAGCAGCCGCAGCATGGGAAAGCGCTCGCTGTTGCGGCGCCGGTTGTCCTTCCACACGCTCTCGTAGACGAAATTGTGGAAGTAGAAGTACTCCATGTGCTTGAACTCGGTGCGCGCCGCGGAGAAGAGCTCCTCGCACACCTTCACGTGATCGTCCATGGAGCCGCCCACGTCCAGGAACAGCAGCACCTTCACCGCGTTGTGGCGCTCGGGCACCATCTTGATGTCGAGCCAGCCCGCGTTGCGGGCGGTGGAGCGCACCGTGTCGTCGAGATCCAGTTCGTCGGCCGCCCCTTCCCGCGCGAATCGCCGCAGCCGCTTCAGCGCCACCTTGATGTTGCGTGTGCCCAGCTCCACGGTGTCGTCGAGGTTGCGGTACTGCCGCTCGTCCCACACCTTCACGGCGCGGCGGTTGCGCGATCCGTCCTGGCCGATGCGCACGCCCTCCGGGTTGTAGCCGTAGGCGCCGAACGGCGAGGTACCGGCCGTGCCGATCCACTTGGAACCGCCCTGGTGACGGCCCTCCTGCTCCTCGAGGCGCTTGCGCAGCGTCTCCATGAGCTTTTCCCATCCGCCCAGGGATTCGATGGCCGCCTTGTCCTCGTCCGACAGGAGCAGTTCCGCCTGCTTGCGCAGCCATTCCTCCGGCAGCACGGCCAGCATCCCGTCGGGGATCTGCGCGATACCCTTGAAGTACTCGGCGAACACCCGGTCGAACTTGTCGTAGTTGGATTCGTCCTTCACGAGGCAGGCCCGGGCGAGGTAGTAGAACCCCTCCACGTTGTAGCCCGGCAGTTCCGCCTGGATGCCGGCCATGAGGGTGAGGTATTCCTTCACCGACACCGGCAACCCGCCTTCCTTCAGCTTGATGAAGAAATCGATGAGCATGGCCCGCTCGCGGAACGACGGCTCAGCGCGAACGCCGCGCCATGAACACCAGGCGCTCGAACAGGTGGACATCCTGCTCGTTCTTGAGCAGCGCCCCGTGCAACGGCGGAATGATCTTGCCCTGGTCCTGGCTGTGCAGTGCCTCGGCGGGAATGTCCTCGGCAACGAGCAGCTTCAGCCAGTCCAGCAGTTCGGAGGTCGAGGGCTTCTTCTTCAAGCCCGGCACGTCGCGGATCTCGAAGAAGACGGTGAGCGCCTTTTCCAGCAGCGTGCGCTTGAGACCGGGATAGTGGACCTCGACGATGCGCTCCATCGTCTCGCGGTCGGGAAAGCGGATGTAGTGGAAGAAGCAGCGGCGCAGGAAGGCATCCGGCAGCTCCTTTTCGTTGTTGGAGGTGATGATGATGGCCGGCCGATGCCGCGCCTTCACGAGCTGCTGCGTCTCGTAGACGTAGAACTCCATGCGGTCCAGTTCGCGCAGCAGATCGTTGGGGAACTCGATGTCGGCCTTGTCGATCTCGTCGATCAGCAGCACCGCCGGGGTATCCGCATCGAAGGCTTCCCAGACCGGGCCGCGCTTGATGAAGTTGGCGATGTCGTGCACACGCGTCTCGCAGAGCTGCGAATCGCGCAGGCGCGACACCGCGTCGTACTCGTACAGCCCTTGCTGCGCCTTGGCCGTGGACTTGACGTGCCACTGGAGCAGCGGGCGTCCCAGCGCGCTTGCGACTTCCAGCGCCAACATCGTCTTGCCGGTCCCGGGCTCGCCCTTGACGAGCAGCGGGCGTTCGAGGGTGATGGCCGCGTTGACGGCCATCATGAGATCGTCGGTGGCGACGTAGGATTCGGTGCCGGTGAAGCGCATGGGAGAAGGGGAGCGGGTGGCAGACAGCCCAAGGGTACAACATGTGGGCTCCGGCACCGTCGGACCCCTGCCCCTGGCGGGACCCTCGCGTGGATGGCCGCGCGCACCTGGCGGTTGGGACGGGACGGACCGGGATGCCTGGATCCGTCCCCGGCTTTTCGCTACCTCACAGCGGTCGTTGCCGACGACGCGTCACCCGTCTTCCGGGTCGCAAGCGACCGCGCCACATCCACCATGCGCAGGAATTCGCCGCGATACCCGAAGCGATCCTCACCCACTCCACCCCCGGCCAGTGCCCGGGCGTCGGCAAGGCTCCAGGTTCCCGTGTAACGGCCACCGCGCAACAGTTGGCCGAAACCCGCGACCGCCATCGCGAAGCGGAACTCGCCGCTCGCCTGTGCCACGGCACGAACGGAAGCGCGCGATACCGTGAGTTCCAGCTTCTTGCTGGTCGACGCCTCCGGTTCCTTGTACCGCAGCTTCACGTGCGCGAGTTCGTCGGCCTGGCCGGCAGCGGGCGCCGCGTCGCGAGGGCCATAGCGCTTCTCGTCGATGAGGCCCTGGCCCCCGGCGAGCGTGAGTTCGTACAGTGCCGTGACGGTGTGCCCCGCGCCGATGTCGCCTGCATCCACGCGGTCGTTGTTGAAATCCTCGCGCTGCAGCGCCCGGTTCTCGTACCCGATCAGACGGTACTCCTGTACCGTGGCCGGGTTGAACTCGATCTGCACCTTGACGTCGCGCGCGATGGTGGCGAGCGTGGAGGTCATCTCGTTGACGAGCACCTTGTGCCCTTCCATCAGGTTGTCGACGTAGGAGTACGCGCCGTCGCCCGCATCCGCCAGCTGCTCCATCAGCTGCTCGTTGTAGTTGCCCGTCCCGAAGCCGAGCGTCGTCAGCGCCACACCCGACTTGCGCTTTTCCTCCACCATCGCCTTCAACTGCCGGAAGTCCGTGACACCCACGTTGAAGTCGCCATCGGTGGCCAGCAGGATGCGGTTGATGCCGCCGGGAATGAAGGCCTGCTGTGCGGCCTTGTACGCAAGGTCGATGCCGCTGGCGCCCGCCGTGCTTCCTCCGGCCGTCAGCGCATCGATGGCGGCCGCGATGCGTGCGCGCTCGCTGCCGGGCGTGGGCGGGAGAACGACGGCGGTCTGGCCCGCGTAGGTGACGAGCGTGATGCGGTCGCGGTCTCAGGGTTGTCGTTCAACGATTGATAACGCTCGGAATTCGTCGACCTCCGGGTAGGCCGCCTCGGCGGGTGCCGAGTGGACGATGGACGCCGCCTTTTCGCGCTTGCCGACGTCGGCGTGGCCGGCCTGGAACTGCCGCACGGCCGCCAGCGTGCCGGCCGTGGCGTGCGGATCGAGGAGCCGCCCGCTCTCCGCCTCTCGAGCGGGTGCAGGTGGCGATACAGGTGAGGCCTCGGACAACGGACGATTCGCGCCAACGGATTCCGCGGGCAGGATCGCCGGAAACGGTGCCTCGACGTCAGGCTTGCCCGACGATGGGCCTGGGGGGGTTTCGCCCGCTTTTCCTGAGGAACTCTGGCGCAGGCGGCCAGAAGAAGGGTCAGAACCACCGCCGCGGCGGTGCAGGAAACGATGCATGTCGATTCTCCTGTTCGGTGACGGAAAGTGCTTGCCCGGTCACTGAAACGGAGGAGAAACGGAATTGGGGTTACTGCACCAGAACGAGCATGGGTGCAGCGACCAGTCCGACCTCGTCCAGTTCGCGGCTTCGAAAGGCGAATTGAGAACCCAGGTTCGCCTCGGTCCTTTTCCACGCCGAGGTTGCCCGCGAATGCCACTTCGCGAGGTTTGATGGGCTACGGATCGATCGATGACTTCGGCACAGGCCATCACCGACGATTGGCCATCCATTGCGCCAGTCGCGCCTTGGAAGGCGCCTCGTTGGAGAGTGATGTCGACAGCGCTCGAGCGGCGCTCAGGGCACTCGTGTGTTGCGGACCGTGCCTCAGCAACGACAAGCGAATCGCGAGAGCGGCGGTGACCTGGGCGGCAATGTTCCAGCGGTAGTCACCGATCCTGTTCAAACAATTGGCCAGGGAGATCATGGCCTCGTAGTCTTTGTCGACTTCGACCGATTGTTCCCACGATTGCTTCTGGCGCAAGAAGCACTGTCCGCCCGGTCCGAAGGTCACTTCATGTCCGACCAAGGGATGGTCGCACTCGGCAGCCTGCGCCAGGTATTGGCGTTCCGCCTCGGTAAGCGGTTTGTCCGGGCCGAAACGCTGGAGCAGGAAAGACAGGTCCGCTGGATCGGGTGCACTCATGGCGCGATGTCCTGAAGACTATGTACAGGAAATGAACTGCGTTCACGATCCTGGAGCCGCCCCGGCGCGCGCTGGAAACGCCTGGGCGAGGCAGATCGCCGTCCAGCAGTCTTGACCTCCAGCGTCGCTCATGCAACCTGCCCGGGGCGCGGTGACCACTGACATGAAGCACCGTGCCGGAATCCCGCGATATCCCACCGGAGTTCATGGCGGCCTTCGCGTTGCCCAAGTCAGGTTCTTTCAAAGTTGTAAGTCATTTGTGCGGAGACGCCGGGCACACTGTCGCCCATCGACGGGAGAGTCGCCTGCCATGGCCACAAGCCGTTTCGCCAAGTTGACCTGTCCTCGCTCGGACGGGCTGCTGCGTCGCACGAGGCTGTTCGATCTGCTCGATCAGGCGGGTACGAAGCCCGTGATGTGGCTCTCGGCTCCGCCGGGGGCGGGGAAGACTTCCCTTGTCGCGAGCTGGCTCGAAGAGCGGCGTCATTCCGCGCTCTGGTACCAGCTCGACAAACGATGCCGATCCGGCGACGTTCTTCCACTACCTGCGAGAGGCGGCTGGCGACCGCAATCCGGGGCGAGCGAGACTCTTGCCGGCATTTCGGGCCGAGCACCTGACCGATCTCTCCGCGTTCGCCCGGTTGTTCTTCAGGGGTGTCTTCGCGCGGCTGCGGAGGGGCCTGCTGGTGCTCGACAACTTCCAGGACCTGCCAGAAACCTCGGCCCTGCTCACGGCGCTTGCCGCGGGTTTCGACGAGATACCGGATGGCATTCAAGTTCTTGCCGTGAGCCGCGGGTCGCTCCCGGCGGTCTTCTCGCGCCTGCGAGCCAGCCAGCGCATCGCGTTCTTCGGCTGGGAAGAGATCCGCCTTACGGTGAGCGAGACCGCTGCTATCGCGACCCTGGGCGAAACGCCTGGCAGGACTACGTTCTCCGAGGCTCTCTTGGCGGAATCTATGAACAGACCGGCTGGACTGCAGGCCTTGCGCTCATGCTCGAAGCGTGTGCGGCAAACCGGACGCATCAGGCGTACCGGCGACATCGAGAATCTCGAGACGGTCTTCGACTACTTCGCTGCTCAGATCTTCGATGCCGCCCCGGCATCGCAGCGCGACATGCTGATCCGCATGTCCTACCTGCCCAACATGACGGCAGCCCTGGCCCAGGCCATCACGGGCGATGCCTCCGCCGGACCACTATTGGCTGCGCTCGCAAGACGCAATCTCTTCACCGATCGTCGCCTGGGGGAGGACACCAGCTACCAGTTCCATGCCTTGTTTCGCCTGTTTCTGCAGACACGGCCAGACATGATTTGGGTTATGCGGAACACGTGCGGCTAACGAACAGTGCTGCAGCCCTCCTCCAGACGACCGGACATTTCGAGGAAGCCTTCGCACTGTATGTCGACGCTGCCGAGTGGGAGCCCGCCATCCGCCTGATCCGCGATCGGGCCGGCCATCTTGTGCGCCAGGGACGGCGGCAGACTCTCCGACAGTGGATCCAGTCGCTGCCGATGGATCGCTTCGAGCACGATCCCTGGGTCGGGTACTGGTACGCCGTGGCCCACCTTGGGGTGGACTACCGTCTCGCTGCCCGGGCATTGGAGCGGACCTACGAAGGATTCGAAGCCGCCGGCGACTGGGCAGGCCAAGTACTGGTGGCGTGCCGGAAGATCGACATTTCGCACGCCGTTGTGCTCGTGGAGACAGACCAGAGGCTGTGGCTGAGCCGCCTGGAATCTCTCCTCGACATCCCGGAGCCGCCGAACGAAGAGGTGTATTGCGAAGGACGCGTGATGCTCCTTCAGGCCTGCTTCCGCCATCGGCCTTTCTCCCGGCAATGCAACGAGGCGGCCGAGCGGCTCGCCGCAGTACTCGATCGTTGTGACGACAACCTCTACGTGGCCGCGGCCGGTCGGCTCATGTGGTTCTGGCTCCACCACGCGGACCGCCGTCGAGTCCAGGCACTGTTTGACGAGAGTCGTGCCCGACTGACCTCCCCCGATGTACTCGAACCGACTGCGTTGTTCTGGCACCAGCCCGCCATTCAACACGCACTGGCCATGGGAGCATTCGATCTGGCGGCACGGCTTGCCGAGGAGACCCGGAATCTCGCAGACGACAGTGGGTGCGTACCCGACATTCTCGAGTTCGAACGCCTGACCTCGGCCATCTTGGCGGTAACACATGGGCCGGCTGAGGCTGACCGCTATCTCAGCGAACACGTGGTCCCACGTCTCGAATCCGCTGCATATTTCACCCGCCTCTATACAGGGCTGCTGAGGTCATTGTTCGCTTTGGGCGAGGGCCGCTACGAAGCGGCCCTCGCCCTCGGGCTCGAGGGTCTGGAACTCGCCCGTCGGGCCGGCCCCGCATCCATGGGATGCCGGTACTTGACGACCATGAGCGCAATCGCCTTCGCTGCCAACGGCCGGTTCGACGAAGCACGGGAGTACGCTCGCCGCCTCACCGACGACGCCGAGGAGGGTGGCGACGGGCACCTCATCGCCTGGCGAAGACAAGTGGACATCTACGCGGACTTGCTGGAGGGCCGATCGGCATCGGCGCTCCCCGCGATCCGCGAAACGCGCTGGCCTATTTGAGATCGACAGGGTACGTCCGGCTGTCGGCTCACTCCGCTCATGGTCGCGAGCGTCATCGTCTCGGCGGCCCTGGAGGCCGGCATCGAACCGGGGTTTTGCCGAGAGATCGTTCGCACGTGCCGCTACCGGCCACCCGCCGGAGCAGGGCCCTCCTGGCCGTGGCCCGTGCGCATGCGAGTGCTCGGTGGCTTCACCCTCGATGGGGACACTGTGCAGCGTCGCGGCGGTGGCCGCTCGGCGAGCCGCACGCTCGATCTCCTGAAGGCGCTGGTCGCGAGCGGCATTGATGCCGTGCCGTGCACCGAACTGGCGGATGCCGTCTGGCCCGATTCCGATGGCGCCGCGGCCCTTCGCGCCTTCGAGGTGACGCTCACCCGGCTGCGCAAGTTGCTCGGCCGTGACGACACCATCCGCGTGCGCGACGGACGAGCGAGTCTCGACGCGACTTGCTGCTGGGTTGACAGCCGGGCATTCGAGACCTTGGCCGAGCGGGCCGAGGGCACGTGCGACAACGATCCTGCGGCCGACGCGGCGATCGGAACAGCGCTGTCCCTCTACCGTGGCCATCTGCTGGCCGGAGAGACCGAATCGGCCGTGCTGCTCACCGCGCGCGAACGGCTGCGTGCGCGCTGGCTCGGCCTGGTGCGTCGCCGTGTGCGACGCGCCGCCGAGCGCGAAGCGTGGCGGGAGGTGAGCGATGCCTGCCGCGACGCGCTCACCATCGAACCCACGGCGGAGGACCTGCTCAGGCACCGGATCGCCAGCCTGGACCGGCTGGGCGAACGGGCCGAAGCCCTGGCGGCGTACCAGTCGGGCACCGAGCAACTGCGGTTGCGACTCGGGGCCGCGCCGGCCGCGGAAACCGATGCGCTGCACCAGTCGATTCTCGGGGGGTGATGCGATGCGGTCCTACGCGCTGCGACGTCTGATCGCCCTGGTGCCGACACTGCTCATCGCGAGCTTCATCGTGTTCGTCACGGTCCGTCTGGTGCCCGGCGACGTCCTGGATCTCATGCTGAGCCAGAACGACGTCAGCGCCGGCAAGGCGACTCGGGAGGCGCTTGCCCACGAGCTGGGCCTGGACCGGCCACTCGGCGAGCAGTACGTGCGCTGGCTGGGCGGTATCGTGCTGTCCGGCGACTTCGGCCGCTCGCTGTGGCAGGGCACTCCCGTGGCGCAACAACTGCTCGACCGTCTGCCGGTCACCCTCGAACTCGGCGCGCTGGCCCTCGTGTTCGCGCTGGCGCTGGCGCTGCCGATCGGCATCTACTCGGCCCTGCGCCAGGACACACCGGGCGACTACGCGGCGCGCTCCTTCGCGATCCTGCTGCTGGCCGTTCCCGGGTTCTGGCTCGGGACAATGGTGATGGTGTTTCCCTCGATCTGGTGGGGCTGGGTGCCCGAGACGCGCTTCGTTGCCTTCACCGAGGACCCGCTGCACCACCTCTCCCAGATGCTCGTGCCCGCCGTGATTCTCGGTGCGTCGCTGTCGGCCATCCTCATGCGCATGACGCGCACGATGATGCTCGAAGTGCTGCGGCAGGACTACATCCGCACGGCCTGGGCGAAGGGCCTCGGGGAGCGGCGGGTGGTGTTCCGGCACGCGCTGCGCAACGCCCTGATTCCCGTCGTGACACTGATAGGATTGCAGGCGCCCCTGCTCTTCGGCGGTGCGGTGATCGTCGAGCAGATCTTCGTCATCCCCGGGATGGGGTTGCTGCTGCTCGACTCGGTCACGCAGCGGGACTATCCGGTGATCACCGGCGTGTTCCTCGTCGTCGGCGTGGTGGTGACGCTCGTCAACCTCCTGGTGGATCTGAGCTACGGCTGGCTCGATCCCAAGGTGCGGTACCGGTGATGCGCGCTGACGTCCCGCCCGTTGCCGTGCCCGTGCTCCGACGGGTGCGCCACGGCTTTCTTGCGCGGATGTTCCGCACCAAGCCGCTGGGCGCGCTCTGCGGCGTCGTCTTCCTGTCGGCGCTCGTGTGTGCGCTGTTCGCCGGCGCGCTCGCGCCGCACGGCGTGAACGAGATCGCCCCGCTGCACCGCCTGGAGCCGCCGTCCTGGGCGTTTCCGTTCGGCACCGACAATCTGGGCCGGGACCTGCTGTCCCGCGCTCTCCACGGCGCGCGCTCCTCGATGATCGTCGCCCTCGCGGCGGCAACGCTCGCGACGCTGGTGTCCGCCATCCTCGGGATCGTCAGCGGCTATGCGGGCGGCGCCGTGGACCTCGTGGTCCAGCGGGTGGTGGACGCCTGGATGACGTTCCCCGTGCTGATCGTGCTGATCGTCGTCGTGTCCGTGCTCGGCCCGGGCCTGCCGCAGATCATCGGCACGCTCGGCCTGCTGCTCGGCATCGGCGGCTCGCGCGTCGTGCGCGGCGCCGTGGTCTCGGTGCGGGAGCACACCTACGTGCTGGCGTCGCGGTCGATCGGGGCATCGGTTCTCCGCATCCTGTGGCGGCACATCCTGCCCAACGTGATGCCGCCGCTCATCGTGCTTTTCACCACGCGCCTGGGCACGGCCATCCTGGCCGAGTCTGGGCTGGCGTTCCTCGGTCTGGGGGTTCCCCCGCCGACACCCACCTGGGGCGGCATGCTGTCCGGCAGCGCTCGCACCTTCATGTTCCAGGCGCCTTGGCTCGTGCTGGTCCCCGGCGTCTGTCTCACCATCGTCGTGTACGCGGCCAACATGTTCGGCGACGCGCTGCGCGACGTCCTCGACTCCGCGCATGCGCGGAATGCCATGACTTCGCCCGCCCACTCAGGAGACCGAACGATGTCGCTCACCCTCCCGCCCGCGTTTCGCACCGCAGTGCTCGCCGCCGTGCTGGGGTCGTCCGGCGGCCCGGCCGTCGCGCAGATCGAGAAGCCGCAGTACGGTGGCACGCTGGAGGTCGGCACGCCCTACGTAGCCCTATCCACCTTGACCTGGGACGCTGCCGACTGGAACTGGAAGTTCCCGCACGACGCCGGGCAGATGTACGAGCAGCTCTTCGCGGCCGACCTCGACAAGTCGAAGCACAAGGGCGGGCGCTACCCGTTCATCGCCGACGGGTGGATTCCAGCGGATGCGGTGCGCGGCGAGCTCGCCGAGAGCTGGAAGCTGAAGGATAACCCGCTTCGTGTCGAGATCACGCTGCGCAAGGGTGTGATGTTCCCCGAGAAGCCCGGCGTGATGGCGACGCGCGAGCTGACCGCCGCCGATGTCGTCTATGCCTACGAGCGCTACGACCGCAGCCCGAAGAAGCTTCCGGGGTTCTACGAGCACATCGAGAAGGTGGAGGCGGCGGACCGGTACAGGGTGATCTTTCACTTCAAGCACTACCAGGCCGACTGGGACTACAAGCTTGGGTGGGGCGTGCAGTCGGCCATCGTGCCCAAGGAAGTGTTCGAGGCCGGGGCCGCGAACTGGAAGAATGCGAACGGCACCGGCCCGTTCGCGCTGGCCGATGTCGTGCCGGGCACCTCGAACACCTACGCTCGCAATCCGGCCTACTGGGACAAGGAGCGCCTCGGGGGGCAGCTCTACCGGATTCCCTTCGTCGACAAGGTGGTGACCCGCACCATCAAGGACGAAGCCACGCAGCACGCCATGCTCCGCGCCGGCAAGCTTGACCTGCTCCAGGTCATTCGATGGAACGCCGCGGACGAACTGAAGAAGACCGTCCCGGCCCTGAAGTGGTCGCGCTACCTGGCCACGAACGGCACCTTTCTCGCGATGCGCGTGGACCGCAAACCCTTCGACGACATCCGCGTGCGCCGTGCCCTGAATTTCGCGGTGAACAAGCAGGAGATCATCTCTGCCTACTACGGCGGAAATGCGGAGCTGTTCGCGTATCCCATGTCTTCGGACTATCTCGGCTACTACGAACCGCTGTCCGCGATGCCCGACCCGGTCAAGGAACTGTTCGGCTACAACCCGCAGAAGGCGAAGAAGCTGCTGTCAGAGGCCGGCTATCCGAACGGGTTCGCGTTCAAGGTGCAAGTCTGCTCCTGCTCGCCCGATCACCTGGACCTGCTGCCCCTCGTGGCTGCGTATCTCGAGCAGGTGGGCGTGAAGGTGGAGATCCAGCCGATGGAGTACGGCGCTTTCCTTTCGGCCATGACGACGAAGACGCACGCGTCCGGTTACTTCATGGTGAGCGGTCGCGTGAATCCCATTTCCACGCTGCGCAAGAGCTTCGTCTCCGGCCAGACCTGGAACCCCTCGATGTGGTCGGACCCCGCGTTCGACCGGGGCATCGACGCCGTCCACCGCGAGCGCGACGAGGAGAAGCGGCAGGAGATGCTGAAGGCGCTCAACCGGGACATTCTCGCCAAGGCACCCTACCTCTGGCTCCCCACGCCCTACCTCTACAGCGCGTGGTGGCCCTGGGTGAAGAACTACGGCGGCGAACTGCGGGCGGCCGCCTATCGCCCGGCACCGATCTACGCCCGGATCTGGATCGACCAGGACCTGAAGAAGAAGATGGGGTTCTGAGGCCGGTCGCGATGCCTGCCGAGTCTCCTCTTCTCAGCGTGCGGGGCCTGTCCACGCATTTCCGCACGGACCGCGGTGTGGTGCGTGCCGTGGACGACGTCTCGTTCGACCTGGCGGCGGGCGAAACGCTCGCGCTCGTGGGGGAGTCGGGGTCGGGCAAGAGCGCCACCGCGCTGTCGCTGCTGCGGCTCGTGCCGAAGCCCGCCGGGCGAATCGTCGCGGGCGAGATCCTGTTCGAGGGGCAGGATCTCCTCGCGCTCGACGAGCGCGCCATGCGCGGCGTGCGCGGCAACCGCATCGCGATGGTGTTCCAGGAACCGATGACCTCGCTCAACCCGGCACTCACTGTCGGCCTCCAGGTGGCGGAGCCCGCCCGCGAGCACCGAGCCATGACATGGACCGGTGCGCTGGACGTCGCGCGGGGCCTGCTGGAGCGCGTGCGCATCCCCGAAGCGGGCGGGCGAATGCGGGCCTATCCGCACCAGTTCTCGGGCGGTATGCGCCAGCGCGCGATGATCGCGATGGCGCTGGCGTGCCGGCCTCGGCTGATCGTTGCCGACGAACCGACGACAGCCCTGGACGTGACCGTCCAGGCCCAGGTGCTCGACCTCTTGAAACAACTCATCACGGAGACCGGGGCCGCGCTCTTGCTCATCACCCACGATCTCGGACTCGTTGCCCGCTACGCTGATCGGGTCGCGGTGATGTACGCAGGGCGAGTCGTCGAGACTGCACGCGTGGATGCGTTGCTCTCCGACGCGCGCCACCCCTATTCCCGCGCTCTGCTTGCGTGTGCCCCGAGCCTTGCCCTCGACCGTGGGCGGCGTCTCGAACCCGTCGAGGGACAGCCGCCTGACCTCGCCGCCTTGCCTCCAGGCTGCGCATTCGCGCCGCGTTGCGCCCATGCCCTGTCCCACTGCCATGCTTCGCAGCCCGCGCCGAAAGCGGCGACTCCGGATCACTTCTTCGCATGCGTTCTATGAACGGATCGACCAGCGGCCTTCCGCTGCTGTCAGTCGAGGAACTCGTCGTGACCTACCCGCCGGCGGGCAGGTGGCGAAAGCCGCCCGTGCGGGCTGTCGACCGCGTGTCCTTCGAGATCGGGCACGGGGAGATCCTCGGCCTCGTCGGCGAGAGCGGATGCGGCAAGTCGACGACGGCACTGGCGGTGCTCCGGCTTGTGGAGGCACTGTCCGGGAGGATCGTCTTCGATGGCGAGGAGATCACCCGGACAAGTTCGAGGCGCATGCGGCATGTGCGAAGGCGGCTGCAGGCCGTTTTCCAGGATCCGTTCGGGTCACTTGATCCGCGCATGACCGTGCGGGACATCGTGGCCGAACCGCTCGACGTGCACGGGATGGCGGGGGGGCGTGTCCAAAGGGCCGAGCGCGTGACCGAGCTCCTGGCGAAGGTGGGGCTCGCGGAGCACATGGCGGATCGCTATCCGCACGAGTTCTCGGGTGGACAGAGGCAGAGGATAGGTATTGCGCGCGCCATCGCCCTCGGGCCCGCGCTGGTGGTTTGCGATGAACCGGTGTCGGCGCTCGACGTGTCAGTGCAGGCACAGATCGTCAACCTGCTGCTCGACATTCGACAGAAGATGGGTGTGGCCTATCTGTTCATCTCCCACGATCTGGCAATCGTGCGACACCTCAGTGATCGCGTGGCGGTGATGCTGGGAGGTCGGATCATCGAGATCGGACCCGCCGAGGAGCTGTTCGCACATCCGTTGCACCCCTACACGAAGTCGCTGGTCGCTTTGGCGTTCGTGACGAATCGAGGCGCGGATGCGCGGGTCTTGTAGGAGTCGACATCCGACGTTGTCGCCGACACCCTCGCCAATTCGCCTTCCGCCTGTGTTTACTGCGCCCGTTGCCCGAAGGCGACGGAGGTCTGCCGCGCCTCCGCGCCGGCTCTCACGGTGGTGGGGCCGGGGCGGCGTGTGGCGTGTCACGCCGTGGCCTGACACCCACTGCCTCATACGGTGCGGCAGAGGGGGCCTGCGTGGACGGCAAGCGATCCGACCAAGGCGCGGCGTGCCGTCGAAACGGCGCTCGGTGTTCACTCCTTCCGGGTTCATGGTGGCCGTCGACTCAGCCTCGGGCAGCTCGGTGCCATGCCGACGTTCGCCGTAAGGGTTGATAGTCTTGACGAAGACAGGCTACCCGATGCGTCAGGCCTGAGCAGTGACAGGTCTCGACGTACTCGTCCCAACCCACGGTTGGGGAAGCAATGGAGTCGGGCGGCGCACGGCGTCAGTGCGTACCGCCCGGCTCCGTTCGGTCAGTCGGGAAGCTCGCTCACGACGACTACTTCAGTCGATACGACCCCGTGACGTACAGACAGCGCTGCAGCCGGCCCGACGCGCTGAAGAACATCGGGCCAGCCGGCCGATACTGTCCGCTGATGCGCGCGTCTTCGTACTTGCCGATGCCGGCCACGAACTCGAAGGTGCCCGTCATCTGGTTTGCCCTCGTCCCGAAATCGCATGACCCACTTGTCGCCGTCGGCGTCGGTCTGCTCGCACACGCCCAGCGCCAGGCCTTTGCCCGACTTCGCATCGAGGTAGTGGCGACACAGTAGGTGCTGTACTCGTCCAGCGGGCCGTGGCCACCGCCGGGCGCATGGGCCACGCTGTGCGACACGATGCCACCGAAGGTCACGCCCGTGGCACTCTCGGTGCGCGGGCCTTCGGCCACCATGCATTCGACGGTGTCGATGCCTCCTTCCTTCGGATATCCGGCTGCGAGCAACATCATGGGTGCAGTGCAGCACGTGGCGATGAGTGCGACGAGTAGCGGTCTTGCTTGAGTGTTGTCATGGCGTCAGGTCCTCTGCGAGCTGGGCGTCAGAGACGGAAAGGGGCCCTTGTGCCTCGGCTTCCCGCCGTGTGGCCTCGCGAACTCGGTCAGCGGACTTGTGCTGTGCGTTCATGCCGAGGCGCGGTGTCACCATAGGCGAAGGCCAACAACTTATTGCCAACCTATTGGGCCGACTTGCAGACAACTGCAAGGCCGCCCGCACTACGGGGGAGCCGGGGGTGGGCGGACAGCCGGCACCGACCCAGACACGAGGTCTTCCTCTTGGACGAAATGTTCGGAATGGCCGCAACCCGTCACGAGGCCAATTCCTTCCGAGACGCGCGCGGCTCAACTGCGGGTTCTACGGGGGGCTGATTGCCTGCCGTCGAGGGCAGAGGATTGCAAGGGCGCCAATCTCGGCCAGAGATACGCCTTCATTGACGACAAGTTGATGGGGGAGTTCGATGCGGGCGCCAACTGCTTCGATCCGGGTTTCCGAAATCGCTTCTGCCCGGAAGCCACTTGTCCGGAGTGAACTGCGCCAATGGCAGTAGCGCGGTTCAAAGAATCGCGCCAAAATCGCGCTACAGACACTTGCGAATCGCGCCATGCACTCCAACTCGTTCCCGGATGCTCTACTGCACGATCGCGCAGGGCACCACTCGGCGCCACGCTGGCCGAGATCCTGGTTGCGTTTCCGGCGCTGTCGCGGCGAACCGCTCAGAGACGGCTGTCCCTACTGGTCGAAAGCGGTCACATCGCCGCGGTTGGCAACGCGCGCGCAAGGCGCTATCTCCTCGCTCGACCGACGGCATCGCCAACTCGCGAAGCAGAGCCGCCGTTTCCGGCGCACATATCGCTTTCTGCGGACGGGCAGAACATCCTCGACTATGTGTCTCGTCCACTGTCGGCAAGAAAGCCTGTCGGCTACCAGCGCGAGTTCTTGGAATCGTACCGGCCCAACGTGTCTCGCTACCTGTCCCGGCCTTTGTGCGCGCGGCTTCGGCGGATCGGTTCGAGCGCGAATGTACGCCAGCCCGCCGGTACGTACAGCCGCGCGATCCTCGATCGACTCCTCATCGACTTGTCCTGGGCTTCGAGCCATCTCGAGGGGAACACGTATTCGCGGCTCGATACGCGCACGCTGATCGAAAAAGGCAGAGCTGCAACGGGCAAGGCGGCCATGGAGACGCAGATGATTCTGAATCACAAAGCCGCCATCGAGCTGTTGGTGGACAACGCCGCGTCGGTCGGCTTCGACCGCTTCACGCTGATGAATCTCCACGCGACCCTCGCCGAGAACCTGCTCCCGAACCCTGCTGACGAAGGCCGAGTACGGCAGCACGTAGTTGAGATTCATGGCAGCGTATTTCGGCCTTTGGGCGTGCCCCAGCAGGTGGACGAGGCCCTCGACGTGCTCTTGGACAAGGTCTCGAGGATTTCGGAGCCGTTCGAACAGTCCTTCTTCGCGATGGTCCATCTGCCTTACCTCCAGCCTTTTGCGGACATCAACAAGCGAACCTCGCGGCTGGCGGCGAACATCCCTTGTTT
>JADJPK010000025.1 GCA_016713305.1 Betaproteobacteria bacterium | reverse complement strand
GATTTCCGGTGCCTTGTTTCATCGCCTGCTGGACGTTGCGCGTGGACACCACGGACGCGACCTCGTTGCGCCGCAGGTTCATCCAGCGAATCGGGGCGAGTACCTCGATGCGTCTGACTTTCCAGCGAACGGCCGGCTTGAAGAAGATGGCCTCGAAGATGGCGCGTGCTGCCGACGGAGTGATGACGTCGTAGCTGACGCGCTCGACCTTCATCTCCGGCCGTGTAAAGCAGGCAAACTCCCCTCGCACGCCCAGCACGAAGCGTTGATGGTCCGTCATTTTCGTTCCCCCCTCGCCCCGAGAGCCTACTGAACGAGCGTGGCGGCGTCGAGTACGGCACCATCACCCAACAGACCCAAATGTGGGCTGTAACGCTGATCGTCCTTCAGTACCACCCAGCCCGGCAACGGCTCGATAAAGTCGCCTCGCGCCAGCCCCGCCTTCACTTCGAGCCGCCTTGCCTGCACCACGAACCGCTGCAAGATCCGCAATTGCCAGCGCTCGGAGGTGCCGGCCTCCAGTGAAGCAAGCGCTTGTGTCACGCGTTCGTCGGCGCCGGCCCTCGGCACATAGGGCACGACGACCGCCACCTGGTCCTGATCATCGATCAGTCGGTATGCCTGCGCAGCGCTGCGCAACCGCATGTCGAAATCGGGACTTCGACGCAGCATGGGCAGCACCTGCTTCTCGTCGAGCTGGAACTGTCCGTACCAGTGTCTGAAATATTCGTCGAAGAGTTCAGGTGCCAGTGCCTCCGGCCGCGCGTCACCGAGCACCGAGCGCGTCGCCTGTGCGGCGCGCACCAGCGCGAAAGCGTGGCCGGAATCGGCCGAACCGAACACCTCCACGCCCCACCGCGCGATCCAAGCCGGCCTTCGCGGTTACAGCGACCCGATGCCTGGGCAATGGCATCGAGCCCTGCCAAGGCACGGAAGACGACCGGAAAATCGAGGTCTCACTGCTTCCACGAGTTGCGTCGCCACCACGCGCAACGGGCGAGGGTCGCCCTCGCGACGCGCATCGAGCCGATTCCGGATCTCGCCGATGATATCTGCGCGGTGCTGGCCGCAATGGCGGCAGACAGGTGCAGCGTCGGCTCGGCGTCAAGGGCTCCGCGGTCCAGCGACCGCACCAGTTCGGCCGCATCGCGCCTCGTGTTGACAATCGAGAGCACCGCAGGCTCCGCCGAGAGCCGCGCCGCGACAGTCTGGATCTCCTCCGGCACCTGTAGATCAGCTGGCCACTGCACGCGAACGCGTTCTAGCTTTTCGTACAGGGCTGCACCGCCTGCACGATTTCGCAGGGTCGCGCCTCACCACGGGCCGCCCCGCAGGCCGGCACGGGGATCGAACCGCCGAATGTCGTTCAGCACCGGCTGCGTGGCGGTGCACGACGATCGACACGCCATAGTGGTTGGCGAGGAGCCGCAGTGCGTCCAGGGTTGGTTGAAGGAACGGCGGCGGCAGCGTCTGCGCTTAGTCCAGCACGATCACGCTGCGCTGAACGCGGTGCAGCTTGCGGCAGCGGCTCGTGCGCGCGGCAAACAGCCTGTCGAACAACTGGACGTTGGTCGTCACGATCAGGGGCGCGTCCCAGTTCTCGCATGCCAGGCGCGACCTCGCCGTCTCCTCTCAACCCCACCGTCGGCCTGACTGTGGTGCTCGATCACGTTGTCGCGGCCGAAGATGCCGGTGAGAACGTCGACCGTCTGCTCGACGATACTTGTGTAGGGGATGGCAACGATCACGCGGTCCAGTCCATGAGCCACGGCGTGACGCAACGCGAACGCCAAAGAAGCCAGGGTCTTGCCGCCACCGGTAGGTACCTGAAGACTGAACACGCCAGTCGGCTGGATCGCGGCTGTGCGGCAATCGGAAAGCACCTGGGCGCGTGCTCGCATCACGGGCTCATCTGCGCGGCCAGCGGCAAGCACCTGCTGCGCCATGGCATCCAGGTGGGCATCCAACCGGGCCAGGTATTGATCCAGTTTGGGGAAGCCCGCACGACGCATTGCCTTGGATCTTTCGAAATAGGCCTCGGTGTCGAGGAAGTCGGAATCCACGAGCGCTGAGAACAGCATGCGCAACCAAAGCGCCTGCGCAAGCGGTTCATCCCTGTCAAGGCCAGGAATGGCGCCGAATAGCGCTGCCGCGTCGATCCCTTCGGGAATCTCCAATACCTCAGGCGCGTGGGCCGCACAGACACGCAGAGCCTCCTCGCGTTCCCGATCGCTGTCTGCGCGACCACCACCACTGAGGCGGTCGTCGAGTTCGGCACTGTCATAGAGCCCAGCGTGATGCGAGGCAATCAGCATCGCGAGCAGGCGGCCAGCACGCCGTCCCGGCTCACCGAAGTGTGCCTTCATCTGAGCCAAGGCATGCAAGGCGCCGGCGGCGGAGTGGCTCTTGTCTAGCCGCCCGACGCCACGGCCTTCGATGTGAGCGTCTGGATCGTCCCGCACGTAGTGCTGGAAACCGGGGCGAAACTTCCCCAGATCGTGCCAGAGGCCAGCGAGACTGGCCCAGACCGCACCGCCGGACGGGGCGTACCGCCCTGCCTGCTCCGCGACCGCGCGAAGGTGTTCTGTAAGCAGGTGATCAGGGCCGTGGGCCAGCGGCGGGTTCGGACTAGTGTTCATATTTTGTAGCGTACCGACCGGGTGGCTCACCACGTGAGCCACCCGGGACGTTATCGCAAATTGTGGCCCGAACGGCATACGGACTTTTCGCATCATCTGCCCGGAGAACCAGCAGACCACGAAATGTGGGACATGCAGGCGCGGAGAACCCCGCTTATCCTAGGCGATGCGGAACCCCTCTCGTGGCAACGAAAGGGATCGCACCGCAGCATCGGTCATGCCGCCACGAGGAACGATCCAGCCGTATGGATAGAGACACGTCGGAACCAGCACAACGCCTAGCGCCGTTGGGAATGAACTAAGCAGTCGTCTAGATGGAATGCCGGGTCGTGCGACCACGACAAGAATAGCGTCAGGCGGTTTGCGGACCCGTGCAGGCTTGGCAGCCGTCCCGAAGGCTCTCCAGACCCCGCCTCACCCCCGCACCGGCACGTCCTCCGGCGCACCCGTCAGCAGCGATTCGATCACGTCCAGATCCACGGGTTTGACCAGATGCAGGTCGAAACCGGCGGCCTGCGACTGCGCGCGATCGTCGGGCCGCCCCCATCCCGTAATGGCGACGAGCAGCACGTCCCGGCCCCAGGGTGCCGCACGGACCCGCCGTGCCGTCTCGAATCCGTCCAGGCCCGGCATGCCGATATCCAGCATGACCACGTGCGGCTCGAACGTCTCGCCCAGTCGCAGCGCCTCGAATCCGTCGGAGGCCACGCGCATCGCTGCCTCGCAGAGCCAGCAGAATCGCCAGGCTCGATGCGGCATCGGTGTTGTCGTCGGCCACGATCACGCGGCGCGGGCCGCAATGCCGGTGCGCCTTCGCCGGCAGCATCGCCGCTGCGTCCGGAAACACTTCCGCTGCCGGCAGGCGCACTTCGAACTCGCTACCCCGTCCGGGCCCCTCGCTTCTCGCCGTCACGCGGCCACCGTGCAGTTCGGCAAGACGCCTCACCAGGTACAGGCCGATGCCCAGCCCGCCGTTGACGCGGTCCTGAGCCGGAGACACCTGCACGAACATGTCGAAGATGCTGTCCAGCATCGCCGCAGGAATGCCGCGTCCCGTATCGGTCACGGTCACGACCGCCTGGCGCCCTGCCGCGCGAGCCTCACCTCGATCACCCCGCCGCGGGGAGTGAACTTCGCGGCGTTGCCCAGCACGTTGGCGAGCAGCTGGCTGCAACGCGTGATGTCGGCTTCCACATAGAGGGGCCGCTCCGGCACTTCCACCCTGAGCCGATGACCGCCTTCCTCGATGGCCGGTCCGCACGTCTCCATTGCGAGGCGCAGCGCGTACGTCAGTTCCACGCGTTCCTTGCGAAGCTCGATCTTCCCTTGGGTCACGCGCTCCAGGTCCATGAGATCGTCGATGAGCCGCACCATGTGACCGAGCTGCCGTTCCATCATGTCTCGCGCCTGCAGCGCGATATCGGACTCCGGTTCGGAGATGCGCAGGATGGCAAGTCCCGCCCGCAACGGCGCGAGCGGATTGCGCAGTTCGTGCGCCAGCATGGCGAGGAAAGTGTCCTTCTGCCGCTCCGCCTCCGCGAGCGCCTGCCGCAGGCGCCACCCTTCGAGGCTCGCCGTGACCATAGCGGCAAGCTGCAACGCCGCCGTGTTCTCCTCCTGCGAAAAGCCGGCGGAAGGCAGCGCATAGGCCAGCGATCCCATCGGCCGCCCATCGCTCCCGGCCAGTGGAATTTGAAGCTCGCCGTCGCCGTGCTCTGGAACGGACGGCCTCATCGGACCGTCGGCTTTCCGTTGCAGTCCTGGGGGCGTGCCGATGTGCTCCGGCAGCGGATGCACGTCCGCATCGAAACCCTCGAGCGCAGGCGAGCGGAACTCGAGCGGTTCCTGCAGCACGCCGTGGCTTGCCACGACGAGCCGCACCGACGGTGCACCCGTGACGGAACGTCCTGTATCCAGCAGGCCCTGCAAGGTCTCGCCGATGGACACGGAGCCGGCGAGCGGGCCGCACATGTGCAGCGCGGCCTGCACGAGCTCGGCCTGGCAGCGCATCCGCTGCGCCTCCCCGGTGATGTCCGTGAACGTACCCACCCACATCGAAACGTTCCCGCCGGCATCGTGCACGGGCAGCGCGCGGCCCAGATGCGCCCGCATGGCCCCGTCGCTCCGGCGCAGGGCGAAGGAATCCTCCCACGCCGTCCCCTCCGGAGAAGTGCGAGGCCACACCCGTGAGCACCCGGGGAAGTTCGCGGGGATCCAGCGCCCGGGTCCAGTTCCAGCCCTCCGCCTGGTCGGGGCGAAGTCCGGTGTAGTCGTACCAGCGCCGGTTGAACCAGAACACGTGCCCGTCGGGCCGCGCCGTCCAGGCGAGCTGGGCGATCGAATCGGCGAGGGTCCGGAACATGCGTTCGTTCGCTCGAAGATCTTCCTCCGCCCGTCGCCGGCCGCTCAGGTCCAGGACGAAGGACATGCCCTCGCGCAGTGAATCGTGAAAGCGGGCTCCCGCAATGATCACCGGCACGCGGGTGCCGTCCTTGCGCAGGTATTCCTTCTCGTACGCCTGTGCGGCGCCGGTGGCGCGCAGGGCTTCCACCCCGGCTGCGTTGCGGTCGCGCCAGTCCGGAGGAGTCATCGCGTTGAAGTCCAGCCTGCCGGACGTGAGGTCGGTCCGGTCGTAGCCTGTCATGCGCAGGAACTCATCGTTGCAGTCGGTGATGAGCCCGGTGTCCAGGTTCCAGTGGATCACGCCCACGATGTTGGACTCGGACAGCCGCTTCAGGCGGCCTGTGCTCTCCCGCAACTCCCGCAACAGTCCGTCGCGATGGCGAAGCGCCCGCTCGAACGCCCGGCGTTCGCGCCGGCGGCGCAGATCGTCCATGCGCAGGCGCCGGTAGGTCACGCTGAGGACGACGCCGATGACCACGAAGGTCGGGGCGAGCACCCAGTGCGCAGCCGGGGGCATGCCGGAGGATCCAAGCATCTCCGGGACGTACGAACCGGCTGCCAGGCAGGCCAGGGTGGCCACCATGCCCCAACGGGCACCTCCCCAGTGAAGCGCCGCAAGAACGATCAGCACGCCGGGAAGATAGGAGAAGCGCGCGCTGATGTGCCAGAGAACGAGTTCGACGGTGCCGGCGGCAAGCGCAGCGGTGAAGACCACGAGAAGATCACCCCGCCGCCGGGTGAACAGGCGAAGGACCACGGTTGTTGTCACGAACGAACTCCGAACCGGGATGGAGGCTCCCTCCCCGGAACGTCGAGGGGCAATCGGCGTGCTGGCTCTCTGCTCCACCCGGGCCGGCGAGGTCTCGGGGAGCGGCAAGCAGCGGCGGCACGTCCCGGTAATCCCTACCGGACCCAGTTCGCTTGTACACGCCATCGGAGCGAACTCGAGCCCGCAGGGCCACGGTCGTGCACCCTTTCCACGAGGAGAACGGTGAACGGGGACGGCGTTTCCTGGTGCGCGCCCCGTGGGAACGTCGCTTGCGCAGGGGATGCCATGCGCCTATCCCGTCTGCTTCCCTTGCTCGTTGCCGCAGCGCTTTCCGCCTGTGGCGACCAGGCCCGCCTCCCCCCCGAGGCGGTCACCGGCCCCGACCCGGCTTTGCCCGCTCCGCGAAAGGGCGTGCTGCCGACCGTCAACATCGCTCCGGCACGCGGTTGGCCGACCGGCTCGGTGCCCGTCGCGGCGCCGGGCCTCAAGGTCGAACTCTTCGCGAAGGGCTTCGATCATCCCCGTTGGCTCCTCGTGTTGCCCAACGGCGATGTGCTGGTGGCCGAAACCAACGCACCCGCCCGGCCGGAAGACGCCAAGGAATCCGCGGCTGGTTCATGAAGATGGTGATGAAGCGCGCGGGCAGCAGCGGCCGCAGCGCGAATCGCATCACGCTGCTGCGGGACGCCGACGGCGATGGCCGGGTGGAACAGCGGACCGTGTTCCTCGAGAACCTCGACTCGCCGTTCGGCATGGCGCTCGTGGGGAACGATCTCTACGTGGCCAACACCAACGCCCTCGTCCGGTTCCCTATCAGACCGGCGCGACCTGCATCACCGCCGCAGGCAGCCACGTGGTCGATCTGCCGGCCGGCCCATCAATCATCACTGGACCAAGAACGTGATCGCGAGCCCGGACGGCGCCCGTCTTTACGTGACCGTGGGCTCCAACAGCAACGTGGCGGAGAACGGCATGGACAACGAGGCAAACCGCGCCGCCATCCTGGAAGTCGACCCCGCGCTGGGCACCCGCAGGCTCTTCGCTCGGGCCTGCGCAACCCCAACGGACTCGCGTGGGAACCTGTCTCGGGCAAGCTGTGGACGGTCGTCAACGAACGTGACGAACTCGGCAGCGATCTGGTGCCGGACTACCTCTACCTCCGTGCAGGACGGTGCGTTCTACGGCTGGCCCCTACAGCTACTTCGGCCGCCACGTGGACACGCGCGTGAAACCGCCAAGACCCGATCTCGTCGCGCGTGCCGTGGTGCCGGACTACGCCCTGGGCTCGCACGTCGCTCCGCTGGGCCTGGCGATCGCCCGGACCACCGCGTTGCCCGGCCGCTTCGCGTCCGGCGCCTTCATCGGCGAACACGGTTCGTGGAACCGGCGTCCCCGGTCGGGTTACCGCGTCGTGCATGTGCGCTTCGAGGGTGGCCAGCCCGTGGGCGCCCCGGCAGATGTCCTGTCCGGCTTCGTCGACGACGAAGGTTCGGCGCGCGGCCGGCCCGTCGGCGTGGCGCTCGACCGGACCGGCGCATTGCTGGTAGCCGACGACGTGGGCAACGCCGTGTGGCGCGTCACGCCCGCGGACCGTCCCTGACCTTGCCCTACCACCGCGGCAAGCCTGCGGTGACGGTCACGATGATCACGTGTTGCAGGAGCGTGTAGAAGCACAGGAGGCGTGCGCAGTCGAACGCATTCCGCCGTTCCGATGCAAGGCGTCCGCCCACCGCGCGCGCCAGCACGAAGACGAAGAGGACCGTCTGCAGCGCCCCGAAGGATGCCTGATACACGGCCAGCATCCAGACCGACGCCCCGTACGCGCTCGCCGCAGCTTCCTCGCGGGCCGGTGCGTTCGCGACCAGCAAGGCCGCATGCGCGCCGGCTGCCGCCAGCCACGCGCCGATCCAGGCGGCGCCGAACGCCCTGCGGGCATCACGCGCGATGGCACGCCCGGCGGCGATCAGCAGAGCGGCGCTTGCGACACACGCAAGGGCCGAGACAAGCGACGCCACTCCGTCCGGCAATCGCACGCCGCTCGGGGGCCACACGGCGGCAACGTGCCGGAGATGAAAGTATGCGAACAGCAGCGACGCCAGCACCATGACGGCCGTCACCACCAGCACGACCGTACCCCACCACGCGACCGATGCCGATCCGCTCGCGCCCACCGGCAGCCGCACGCCGCCCACGTCGACGGGTCCCGCAGGAACCGCCGGCTCCAGCGGCCACAGCCAGCGCCACAGCGCGACGATCGTGAACGCGCCCGCTGCCCCCGCCACCCAGGTCCACTTCACCGTCAGGAGAAAGAAGAACGCGGCCGTGCCCAGACCGGCGAGCAAGGGCCACGGACTCGGACCGGCCAGGATCTGGAGATATTGCGGCCGGGCCGCGACAGCGGAGGTGACGAGCGATTCCCGCCGGCCCGTGGGTGCATCGTTCAGCAGATGTTCGCCGCGCTCCACCTCGCCGGGGAGTCCGGGGCGATCCCAGAGCGGGTAGCGTTCGCCGATCCGCGGAATGCTGCGAACGCCATAGTTCCCGCCGGGGAGCCATTCGAGGGTGCCTGCCTGCCACGGGTTTCCGCCGTCTGCAGTGCGATTCGCCGCGCCGGGACGAGGGCGGAAGTGCAGCGCCAGATCCAGAAGCACGAGGCCCACGCCCAGCGCGAACACGAAGGCGCCGACGGTGGAAAGCAGATTCAGGGCGTCCCAGCCCAGCCCGGGGAGATAGGTGTGCACCCGACGCGGCATGCCCAGCAATCCAGTCAGGTGCATGGGCAGGAACGTCACGGTGATGCCCGCGAACAGGGTGGCGCATGCCCAGTGCCCGAGACGCTCCGAAAGCGGCCGCCCCGCGGCGAGCGGCGCCCAGTAGTAAAGGCCCGCGAAGAGCGGAAACACCATTCCGCCGATCAGCACGTAGTGCAGATGCGCCACCACGAAGTACGTGTCGTGCGCCTGCCAGTCGAAGGGCACCACGGCCAGCATCACGCCCGTCAATCCGCCCAGGAGAAACGTGGCGATGAAACTTGCCACGAACCACGCCGGCACGGACCACCGGATGCGCCCTCGCCAGAGGGTCGTGATCCAGGCGAAGAACTGGACGGCTGCAGGCAGCGCCACCGCGAGGCTCGCGGCTGACACGAGGATCAGCGCGATGCGCGACACGCCTGCGGAGAACATGTGATGCGCCCACAACGTGAGACTCAGCACGCCCACGCCGATGATCGAGGCCACCACGGCGCGATAGCCTTCGAGGGGCGTGCGCGCGACGGTCGGCACGATCATCGACACGATGCCGGCCGCAAGCAGGAAGATGATGTACACCTCGGGATGCCCGAAGAGCCAGAAGAGGTGCTGCCACAACAGCGGATCGCCGCCCTGTGACGGCACGAAGAACGGCCATCCGAACGCGCGTTCCAGTTCCAGCAGCAGCGTCGCCGCGATGATGGACGGAAAGGCGATGACGATCATGCAGGCCGTGACCAGCATGGCCCAGGCGAAGACCGGCATGTGCATGAGCCGCATGCCCGGCGCGCGCATGCGCAGGATGCCGACCAGCAGTTCCACTGCGCCGGCGATTGCCGAGATCTCGATGAACCCGATGCCCAGCAGCCAGAAGTCGGCCCCCGGCCCGGGCGAGAACGCCGAACCCGAGAGTGGCGGGTACATGAACCAGCCGCCGTCGGGTGCCACGTCGAAGAGCAGCGTGCAGAGGAACGCCGTCCCGCCGAAGGCGTAGGCCCAGAACGAATAGGCGGACAGACGCGGAAAGGGCAGATCGCGCGCTCCCAGCATGCCGGGGAGCAGGTAGACCGCCGCCGCCTCCACGGCCGGCACCGCAAACAGCATCATCACGGTGCGTGCATCGTGAAGAGCCGGTTGTAGGTTTGCGGGCTGACCAGATCGTTCAGAGGGCACGGCGAGCTGCGAGCGCATCACCAGCGAGAATGCCGGCCAGCACCATGAAGCCGATCGCCGCGCCGAGATACCACAGGCCCACGTACGTGTTGTTCACCGCGAAGATCACGCGCCATCCGCGCGGCGGCGCCCAGACGCGCTCGAGGTTCGCGAGCCCCTCTTCTGCTGCGAGGGATTCGCTGCGAGGCTCGCGCACACCGCGGGAGTCTGTGTGCGCCGGCGTCATCGCAGGCCCGACAGGTAGGCGGTGATGGCGCGCAGTTCGCGCCCGGCAAGGGGAAGGGCCGGCATGTGGTTGCCCGGCTTGAGCGATTGCGGGTCCGCAATCCAGCCGGCCAAGGCGCCGGGCTGGTTCGGAAGCGTGCCGGCGGCGAGGAACGCACGGCTTCCGACGTGGGTGAGGTCCGGCCCGGAATCGCTGTTCGCGCCCGTGCCGCGCACGCGATGACAGGCTGCGCAGGGGCCATCGACGAACAACCTCCGGCCTTCCATCGCGAGCGGGATCGACAGGGACGAGCGCGTCCGCGCGCTGATTCTCCACCCAGCGGTCGAAGGACGCCGGCGGCATCACTTCCCCGTACAACGCCATCATCCCGTGCGGGCCGCCGCAGAACTCCGCGCACGGCCCCCGGTACACGCCGGGCCGTTGCGGATTCACGTGGAGCGTATGCGCGTCCCGGCACCGCATCCATCTTTCCGGCGAGAGACGGAATCCAGACGCTGGATCACATCGGCAGACGTGATCTCCAGTTGCACGCTCGCACCCGCAGGCAACCGCAATTCGTTGGCCAGCGTGACGGCGGCCTCTCCGCTCCCCGGCAGCGCCGGCGTGCCCACCGGTTGCGCAGCAGTGCACATCGCTCCTGTCGCTGGCCCCGAAACCGGGGCTGTCCCGGGAAGGTAGGCGACCCGCCACCACCACTGCCTGGCTTCCACCTGGATGCGCAGCACCGGGGACTCGCGCTGCGCCGACAAGGCATCCTGAAGCTGCAGGGACACGGCGAACAGCGCGATCAGCACGGCGGCCGGAACGCCCAGACCGCCGATGACGATCCAGCGCGACGCACGCAGTTCGGTCGCGTGCCGCAGGGCTGCGCGAGCCGCGAGGAACATCACCATTGCAAAGATCGCCAGCACGCCGGCCGTCATGCCCAGCGTGAGCCACCCCGTCCACTGTGCCTGCAGGCCCGCTGCGTCGAACGTGGAGAGGGACCCCTGACCGGTGCTCACGCCGATGTCGCCCCACCGGTCAGGACCGCAGCCTTGGGCAGGCACGCGCCCCTCGCGGGACAGATCCGCCGGCGCCCATCATCGTCGCTGTCTCCGTGGATCAGCGCAACGTGAGCAGGTAGGCTGCCATCGCGCGCTTCATCGGGCGGAACGTCAAGATCCGGCATCGCCGTATCCGGCAGGAACGGCAGGCGCGTCGGCGATCCAGCGTGCGAGCGCCGTTGCCTCGTTGGGGATCCTTCCCGCGATGTAGGCGCGACGGCCGAATCCCGCCAGCGAGGGCCCCGCTGCGCCTGCCGCGCCCCGGACGCCGGGAATGGTGTGGCAGGCTCCGCAGGCAAAGGCCTCGATGGCGTCACGGCCGCGCGCCACCGGCATAGAGGGCAGCTCGCCCCGCCACGCCATTGCGGAGGCACGCCGAGCACGACGAGGGCAAGCAGCGTGCGCAGGAGGATGTTCATCGGGGGGCCAGCAGGTAATCGGCCATCGCGCGCGCATCGCCCGGTGTGACGCCCAGATCGGGCATGAGCGTGCCGGGCCGGACTGCGGAGGGACGTTCGATCCAGCGCGCAAGATCGCCGGGACCCCGCATCGGCATGCCCGCCACGTATCGCCGGTCACGCATGCCGTCGAGCGATGGGTCCCACATGGACGCCAGGGCCCACGACGCCGGGAATGCGATGACAGGAGGTGCAAGCATGCTCGCGTTAGAACGCCGCCTCGCACCGGGGCCTGTCCGTGGCGCGGGGATTCGCAGGCGCTTACGCGGCACGCTCAGCCATCGGCGCAGCCGCTCCGCCGTGACACCCGGCAGCGTACGCACGTGAAGTCCGTCACCGCCTGATGGTACTTCTTCCTCCAGGCGATAACGCCAGGCTGGCGGGCTGGTCATCTTGAGACCGTGTGTGACGATCCAGCGGCATATTCCTCCGCGACCAGTCGTCCGCCGCCTGCATCGAGCGACGTGCACGCGGGCAGCGGGAAGCAGTCCGCGCGCGAACGGCTCTCTGGCGCGATGCCTGGCGTGCCATGGCACTGGCTGCAATGATCGAGGAAGCACCGCATGCCCTGCTCCAGGCTTGTAGGCGTCGAAGCACCGGTGCTTTCTACCGGCACAAAAAGGCACCGAGGCATGCAACCGTTTCTCTGCTGAGAAAGAAACGTCGGGCGAAGATACGCTGGCGCGTCGCCGACACATCGTAGACCCGCGTCGACGAGAAAGGCGGCAAGCCCTTCGCGAGGCCGGCGAAGACCACCCCTGCCGCGAGGCGTGCGGTGATTCTACGCGCAGACACGCGACTGGCGGGTGCCGGCTGGGCAGCGGGGGGGTCCTCGTGCCGTCGTCGGTCGAGTCTTCCGTACGGGCCCTTCATCGTTCAGGGGATCTGTTGCGGCGCACGCCGCGGATGTCTGGCGGCCGCCAGCGCGAAACTGCAGGACCACCAGCGTAGGGGGGCGTGGATGCTGTACGCCTCACACGATCCACGCAAACATGCTGCTCGCGAGGAAATACCCGAAGCCGATAGCCCGCCGCCTCGGCGAACGCGGGCTCGACGAGCCAGGCCGCCGCCACGGTCACCGCCATGTACGGGCCATTGCGGCAGATCGAGCGAGGACATGGTGGTGCGTCCGGCGATCGGGAACGCCGCAAAGCCGTGGACGGAACGCCACTGCGTTTCCCGCCAAGCCTGCGGGCACTTGCGGGCGCCGGCACTGCTGTGCCGCTGGCGTCAGCCGGGTCGCGGCCCTCCGCGATCAGCCCCCGCAGCACGCCGATGCCCACCGGTTTCACCAGATGCAGATCGAAGCCCGCTTCCCAGTTAGGGCTGCGTATCGCGCTCCTGGCCCCAGCCGGTGAGCGCGACGATCGTCATCCCGTGCCCGGCCGTCGTCTCGGGAACGTGCGACCGGGCGACCTCGTAGCCGTTGAGGCCGGGCATGCCGATGTCCAGTAGCACCATCTCGGGCCGAACGGCGTGGCCTGCTTGAGGGCCGGGCCGCCGTCGTGCGCGACGCGCACCTCGTCCCCTAGCACCTCAGCACCTCGCCGAGACTGTCGGGCGACGTCGTGGTTGTCATCGACCACCAGGATCTCGCGGCACTGCCGCTGCTGGCGCCGTGCGCCGCCGCACCAGGGGACCTGGGCCGGCAGGCGGCTGGGCGTCCGCGGGCAGAGGACGGTGAACGTGCTGCCGAGCCCGGGCCGGGCTGACGGCTTTGACCGTCCCCGCCGTGCAGGTCGACCGGCCTTCAAAGCGCGAGGCTGGCCGAGGCCGAGCCGCCGGTCACGCTCCACCGAGCGGTCGACCTGCGAAGGAACATCTCGAAGATCGTCGGCATGGCGGCCTCGGCGATGCCGATGCCGTTGTCGTGCATGTTGACAGTGACGCTGCCGGCGCCAGGCGGTGCGGCGGTCAGGTCGATGAGGCCGCCCGGGTCGGTGTACTTCCGGGCGTTGTTGAGCAGGTTGCCGAAAACCTGTGCGAGCCGCGTGACGTCGCCGTCCCCCGGCAGCGGCTTCGGGCCGGGCTGGTCGACGGACGGGCGGTGGCCCGGCGACGCTCATCGGGGGCGTGACGGCGTCGACTTCGGTCCGCATCACGTCGCGCAGTTCGACCTGGGCTTCGCGGCGCGCCAGCTTGTGCGGGTGGATCCGCGGGAGGTCGAGCGGGTCGTCGATCAGCCGGACCATGTGGCCGCAGCTGGCGGTCCATGGTCTCCTGGGCGCGCAGTCCGACGGACCGCGGGCCGCGGTCGTGGCGCACGACCTGCTCGAGCCCTTCCCGGACCGGGCGCGAGCGGGTTTTCGCAGCTCGTGGGCGAGCGGGGCCAGGAACTCGTCCTTGCGCAAGTCCTGGTCGCGGGCCTGCGCCGTACAGGCGGGCGTTCTCGACGGCGACCGAGGCGATGTGGGCCAACTGCACGCGAAGCACGGCCTCGTCGCTGTCGGTGGGCAGCCCGCCGGGTGAATCGCAAGACCTGCGAGCCGGGATTCTCGCCGCCGTGGCCGATGAACGGCGCAGCGAAGCCAGTCGCGCAGAGCCGCCCCGTGCTACGCAGTCGCCAGGCGACGTGTGCCAGCGCAGCGCGGCGTTTGGTGCGCATGACGTCGCGGTCGGGCCGGGCCGCCGGTGTCGGGCAGGGCGGGAAGACGCCTTGCCTGGGGCAGGCGGTGACGTGGGTCTGGGTGTCGCTGTCCGGACGCGGACGGGCTGGACGTAAACCCCGGTCGGCCGCCGAGGATGCGGCGACCTCGGCGGCGTTAACCTGCAAGGACCGCGTCGAGCAGCCGGCGGCGGCGTGGATGACGAAGCCGAGGCCGTCCCGCGATCTGGCGGACCAGGCGGACCTGCTCGCTCGCAGGCGAGAGGCGAGGGCGAGGCGCTGCTCGTCAGGCTTAGCGGTCAAGTGATGTCGACGGTAATGACGCCGTCAAGCGCGCAGATACCGCCGTCTTCGCGCCCCGGCCGGGGGTGGTCCCGCCGAGAAACGCGGATCCTTGATCGCGCCGGTCGGCCACGGGGTCGACGGTCCGGTAGTCGATGTCATGCAAGGCCGGGCAGGCGTTCGGGCCTCGTCGACGGCGCGGGCGCGCCGCATGGTCTTCAAGATTGGACGCGCGCGTAGAACAGCTCCACTCGGAACCGGCGTCAGGTGGCGGAAACCAGAAATTAACCGCCCGACGCGCGTGTCCCACTGCGGCTCGTAGCTCGGCAGGTCGCAGTACCAGAAGCCGACGCCCGAGACGCGGACGGTGTAGTCGCAGGCGGGACCGGCTGTCGCCGCAGACGCCTGCTCAGCGTACTTGCGCTCGCGGATGTCGCGGAGCGACCTTCGGAGCCGCCGATGATACGACCGCTCGTCCGTCGCGGATCGGCGAGACGGTCAGCGAGATGTCGATCCGCGTCGACCGTCGCGGGTCAGCCGCACGGTCTCGAAGTGGTGGATCGGCTCGCCGCCCGGACGGGGCGGTCGAGATCACTGATGCCTCCTCAGCGGCGCGAACCACGCCGCTCGGGCGGGTTGATCATCGTGATCAGGCGGCCGTCCCCGCGCCTCCTCCAGGCGGTGTAGCCGAAGAGCCGCTGGGCGCCGGCGATTCCAAGCTGCGGATCACTCCGTCGCCAGGCGTCTTTGACATGACGAATCGACGTCGTCGGACGACTCGACGATCGCCGCCAGCCAAGAGCCGCGCCTGCTCCTCGTCGTTCGTGTGCAACAAAGTTCCGGTACCACGCCGGCGCGGAGCAGCCGCTTGCTTTGCTAGAAGTTGCGGACAGGGGTGAGGGCGCGGGGTCGCGCCGCTGGTGTGCTCTCTCCGGTGCGGGTTGTGGTGCCTGGAGGGTCCTGAAGCCATCGCAACAGATCCTGGTGGGGTTGGGCGTGTGGACAGTGGTGGCGGGCTGCGGCGACGACGGCACGGCGGCGGACGGCGGCGGGACGATCGGGACGTCGGTCGGGCCGACGCCGGGTAGGATCGACGGGCAGCGAGCGAGGCGACGCCGCCGACCGGCGGGACAGGCACGACCGCGGACGTGCCGACCGGCGGCGTGTCGCAGGGCGACACG